>CAYWWE010000246.1:0-1588 GCA_964461785.1 uncultured Bacteroides sp. | reverse complement strand
TCGCGGAAGTGTGCGCCGCACGATTCGTTGCGGTTGAGGGCGTCGATAGCCATCATGCGGGCCATGATGAGGAAGTCTTCGAGGCGGAGGGCTTTTTCGAGCTCGGTGTTGAGATCGTCGGCGCGGCCAACGATGCGGAGGTCGGTGTAGAACTCCTTCTTCACTTCTTCAAGCTCGTTGAGGGCCTTGACGAGGCTCTGGAGTGTGCGACCCATACCAACGAGGTTCCACATGACATGGCCGAGCTTCTTGTGGATCTGGTCGGGGCTCTTTGTGCCCTTGATGGCCATCAGCTTGGCAATGCGGTCGCGGACATCCTTCTCGGCCTTGTCAAACTCGGGGGTGTCGGTCTTGAAGTGGGGCACCTTGATCTGATCCGAGAGATAGTTCTGCATGGTGTAGGGGAGCACGAAGTAACCGTCGGCCAGACCCTGCATGAGAGCCGATGCACCGAGGCGGTTTGCGCCGTGGTCGGAGAAGTTACATTCGCCGATTGCGAAGAGGCCCTTGATCGAGGTCTGGAGCTCATAGTCAACCCAGATGCCGCCCATGGTGTAGTGGGAAGCGGGGAAGATCATCATGGGGGTCTCGTAGGGGTTGTCGTCGGAAATCATCTGATACATATCGAAGAGGTTTCCGTAGCGGTCGCGCACCACGTCGGCGCCGAGGCGCTGGATGGCATACTTGAAGTCGAGATATACGGCGTTGCCTGTGCCTACACCGAAGCCGGCGTCGCAGCGCTCCTTGGCGGCGCGTGATGCGATGTCGCGGGGGCAGAGGTTACCGAAGGCGGGATAGCGGCGCTCGAGATAGAAGTCGCGGTCCTCGTCGGGGATGTCGGTGGGTTTCTTCTTGCCGGCGCGGATGGCTTCGGCATCTTCTTTCTTCTTGGGCACCCAGATGCGGCCGTCGTTGCGGAGCGATTCGCTCATGAGGGTGAGCTTGCTCTGGTCTTCGCCGTGGACGGGGATACATGTGGGGTGGATCTGGGTGAAGGCGAGGTTGGCCAGGAATGCGCCTTTCTTGAAGGCCTGGATGGCGGCTGAGCCGTTGCAGCCCATGGCGTTGGTCGAAAGGAAGAATGTGCGGCCGTAGCCACCGGTAGCGAGAACCACAGCGTGGGCGGCGTAGCGCTCGATCTCGCCGGTGATGAGGTTGCGCACGATGATGCCGCGTGCACGTCCGTCGATGATCACGATGTCCATCATCTCGCGACGGTTGAAGGAGCGTACGGTGCCCTTCTTGATCTGACGGTTGAGCGAAGCGTAGGCACCGAGAAGGAGCTGCTGGCCGGTCTGACCCTTGGCATAGAATGTACGCGACACCTGGGCGCCGCCGAATGAGCGGTTGGCCAGAAGGCCGCCGTACTCACGGGCAAAGGGAACGCCCTGGGCAACGCACTGGTCGATGATGTTGTTGCTCACTTCGGCCAGACGGTAGACGTTGGCTTCGCGTGAACGGAAGTCGCCGCCCTTTACGGTGTCGTAGAACAGACGGTAGACCGAGTCGCCGTCGTTCTGATAGTCCTTGGCAGCGTTGATACCGCCCTGGGCTGCGATGGAGTGTGCGCGGCGGGGCGAGTCCTGGA
>CAYWWE010000245.1:0-1590 GCA_964461785.1 uncultured Bacteroides sp. | reverse complement strand
TCGCCGACGGGGAGGCGGTTTTCTTCATCCATGACGATACGGCCACGCTCGATAAGCTGCACATGATCCATGTTGACGATGTAGGAGCGGTGAATCTGCAGGAAATTGTCCGATAGCGATCCCTTGATTGCTGCAAAAGAGCTCAGCGTCACCAAAGGATTGGCGCGCCCCTCGATAAATATCTGCAGATACTCCCCGTAGCCTTTTATGAAACGTATTTCTGACAACTGTACACGCACATAACGGTAATCCACCTTGACGAATATTGATTCGGATACCTGAGATGGTTCTCTCTTACGCAGCGAGAACAGTTCGGCAGCCTTTCCGACAGCCCTGCTGAATTCCGCGAAGCCGTATGGCTTCAGGAGATAATCGACAGCCGACACCTTATACCCCTCGACAGCATACTGAGGGTAGGCCGTAGTGAATACCACCAGAGGCTGTGTGGCGAGTGACCTCACGAAATCGAGTCCGTTGAGATCGGGCATGTTGATGTCGGTGATGATAAGGTCCACCTCATTGTCTTTCAGGTATTCCATGGCTTCAAAGCCATCGGTGCATGATGCCGAAAGCGAAAGAGAGGGGGATAGCTCCACATATTTTCTCAGCTTCTCAAGAGCTATCGGCTCGTCGTCAATTATCAGTGTGCGCAGTGTCATTGATGGGAATTGTAAGGGATACTATATATTTGGAGTGCTCTTCGGAAATGCAAAGCGTGGCCCGGTCGCCATAGAGCAGGCGTAGCCGTTCCTTTACATTCGCCAGTCCTATGCCCGAGCTTTCATCTCGCATCCGGGCGGCAGTTGATTCAGGCAAACTGTTCATGCATCCGAATCTGAGACTCTCACCGTTGATTTCAATATTTACCGAGATAAACGATGGCTCACGGTAGCTCACACCATGCTTGAAGGCATTTTCGATGAACGACAGGAACAGCAACGGCGGCAACGTGATTCCCGACGACTTGTCGGACTTAGGAAAATCCCACGTTACCGCCACCCTACCGGCCGGGTAACGCTGACGCATGAGTTCAAGATAGTTCTCCAGAAAGGATATCTCGTCGGAAAGCGGAATCAGGGGTTTAGAGCTTTCGTAGAGCATGAACCTCATCAGCTTCGACATGTCGATCAGCATAGCCTGGGCTTTCTCCTGATCAATGTCGATCATGCCGTGGATATTGTTGAGCATGTTCAGGTAGAAATGCGGATTGATCTGTGCCTTCAGGTAAGCGAGCTGGTTTTCGGCATTTGCCTTCATCAGGCTCTCCCGCTCCAGCCTGTCGTCATATCTCTGGAACATCAGGGTTATGGCAAGGTTGCCTCCAATTACAAGCAGTCCGTAAGTAAAGTCAAGCAACACAGGCATAGGCACGAGCGGCCTGTATCCCGGAGGGGGACCCGGACGCCGCATATGCGGAATTGAGCGCTCCATTGCATAAAAATCATAGTACTGATAGCACAACAGCACCAACAAGGCAGCAGCCGTGACCCACACATACGTTTTCCACTTGTTCTTCAGAAGAAGCCGGGGAATCAGCAGATTGTTGTTGACCAGAAAAAGTATCCCCAGCGGAAGGATAGTCCTTATCAT
>CAYWWE010000244.1:0-1593 GCA_964461785.1 uncultured Bacteroides sp. | reverse complement strand
ACGACGACGCCAACCGCGCCCTCATGGGATCGAACATGATGCGCCAGGCCGTGCCCCTGCTCCGCTCCGAGAGCCCCATCGTCGGCACCGGTCTCGAAGGTCAGCTCATCCGCGACTCGCGCACCCAGATCACAGCCGAAGGCGAAGGCACCATCGAGTATGTCGACGCCCGAGTGATCCGCATCCGCTACGACCGCACCGAGGAGGAGGAGTTCGTGTCCTTTGACAGCGCCGTCAAGGAATATCACATGCCCAAGTTCCGTCGCACCAACCAGAACACCACCATCGACCTCCGCCCCATCTGCAAGGCCGGTCAGCGCGTGAGCCGCGGAACCATCCTCACCGAAGGCTACTCCACCGAAAACGGCGAGCTCGCCCTCGGACGCAACCTCAAGGTGGCCTTCATGCCCTGGAAAGGATATAACTATGAGGACGCCATCGTGCTCAACGAGCGCGTGGTCCGCGAAGATATCCTCACCTCTGTCCATGTCGACGAGTATTCACTCGAAGTGCGCGAGACAAAGCGCGGCATGGAGGAGCTCACCAGCGACATCCCCAACGTGAGCGAGGACGCCACCAAGGATCTGGGCGAAAACGGCATCATCCGCGTCGGCGCTCATGTAGTGCCCGGCGACATCATGATCGGTAAGATCACACCTAAGGGCGAAAGCGATCCCACCCCTGAGGAGAAACTCCTCCGCGCCATCTTCGGCGACCGCGCCGGCGACGTGAAGGATGCCTCCCTCAAGGCCTCCCCCTCGCTCAAGGGCGTAGTGATCGGCACAAACCTTTTCCAGCGCGCCGTCAAGCGCGGCCGCACCTCCAACAGCATCAACGCCATCCAGGCCAAGCTCCAGGAGGAATATGACGAGAAGCTCCAGGCCCTCAAGGATATCCTTGTGGAGAAGCTCCTCAAGCTCACCGAGGGTCACACCTCGTGCGGCATCAAGGACTATACCGGCAACGACAACATACCCGTAGGCGCCAAATTCACCGCCGCCAATCTGGCCAATCTGAAGTATGACACGATCAACCTCTCCAACTGGACCGACGACGCTCATACCAACGATCTGATCCGCGCCACCATCGTCAACTACCTGCGCAAGTCGAAAGAGACCGAGAGCGAACTGCGCCGCCGCAAATTCGACATCTCGATAGGCGACGAGCTCCCCTCCGGCATCATGCAGATGGCCAAGGTCTACATCGCCAAGAAGCGTAAGATCTCCGTAGGCGACAAGATGGCAGGCCGCCACGGTAACAAGGGTATCGTGAGCCGCATCGTCCGTCAGGAAGATATGCCCTTCCTTGCCGACGGCACTCCGGTCGACATCTGCCTCAACCCTCTGGGCGTGCCTTCGCGAATGAACCTCGGACAGATCTTCGAGACCGTGCTCGGATGGGCCGGCCGCGAGCTGGGCGAGAAGTTCGCCACCCCGATCTTCGACGGCGCTTCGCTCGACGACCTCAACGAATGGACCGACAAGGCCGGCCTGCCCCGCTACGGCAAGACCTACCTCTACGACGGCGGCACCGGCGAGCGCTTCGACCAGCCCGCCACCGTGGGCGTCATCTACATGCTCAAGCTCGGCCACA
>CAYWWE010000243.1:0-1725 GCA_964461785.1 uncultured Bacteroides sp. | reverse complement strand
AAACATTGCAAAGATACAGCTTTGTTGCAGAAAAAACAAATTTTTTGAGTAAAAACGTGAGTTTGATATAAGAAATGGCGGCGTCCACAATATACACGATTGAATGGCGGGGAAGGGGCGGAAGATGGCGTGTATGTGGCGGATTTTTCGTACCTTTGCGGCTGCAAAACGTGCCGCGTGGCGGCCGCTTGATGCCGAATATAACAACGCAACAATATATCCTGCTATGAATCAGCTTGCTACCAAATATTCCCCCGCTGAGGTCGAGGATAAATGGTATGCCTACTGGATGGAGCACAAGCTCTTTGCCAGTAAGCCCGATGCCCGAGAGCCTTACACTATCGTGATTCCCCCGCCTAACGTGACCGGTGTGCTCCACATGGGTCACATGCTCAACAACACGATTCAGGACATCCTTATCCGCCGCGCCCGCATGGACGGCAAGAATGCGCTCTGGGTGCCCGGCACCGACCATGCCGCAATTGCCACCGAGGCCAAGGTGGTGGCCCGGCTGGCACAGCAGGGCATCTCGAAGTCGGATCTCGGCCGAGAGGAGTTTCTCAAACACGCCTGGGACTGGACCCATCAGTATGGCGGCATAATCCTCGAGCAGCTCAAGAGGCTCGGCGCTTCGTGCGACTGGGACCGCACCGCCTTCACCATGGACGATCTCCGCTCGCGCTCGGTGATCCGCGTGTTTGTCGACCTCTACCGCAAGGGGCTCGTATACCGCGGCAAGCGCATGGTGAGCTGGGATCCGAAGGCCTGCACGGCTCTGTCGGATATCGAGGTGATCTACAAGGAGGAGCACAGCAAGCTCTACTATCTCCGCTACAAGATCGTGGGCGAGGACGGCTATGCCATCGTGGCCACTACCCGCCCGGAGACCATCATGGGCGATACGGCCATGTGCATCAATCCCGCCGACCCTAAGAACCAGCATCTGCGCGGCAAGCGCGTCATAGTGCCTCTGGTGGGTCGCGAGATCCCCGTGATCGAGGATGACTATGTCGACATCGAGTTCGGCACCGGTTGCCTCAAGGTCACTCCGGCCCATGATGTTAACGACAATATGCTCGGACAGAAGCACAATCTCGAGACCATCGACATCTTCAACGACGATGCCACCATCGCCGAGGCTGCCGGGATGTATGTAGGCATGGATCGCTTCGAGGTGCGCAAGCAGATTGCCAAAGATCTTGAGGCCGCCGGCCTGATCGAGAAGATCGAGGACTACGACAACAAGGTGGGCTACTCGGAGCGCAATCCCGACACTGCTGTCGAGCCCCGCCTGAGCGACCAGTGGTTTCTCAAGATGGAGTCGATGGCCCGTCCGGCCCTCGATGCCGTGGAGGAGGACATCATCCGCTTCGTGCCGGAGAAATTCAAGAACACCTACCGCCGCTGGATGACCGAGATCCGCGACTGGTGTATCTCGCGTCAGCTATGGTGGGGCCACCGCATCCCCGCCTGGTATCTGCCCGACGGCTCCTTTGTAGTGGCCGAGACTGCCGAGGAGGCTCTCGAGCTCGCCCGCAAGGAGAATCCGGCCCTCACGGCAGCCGACCTGCGCCAGGACGAGGACTGCTTCGACACATGGTTCAGCTCATGGCTCTGGCCGCTCACCCTCTTCAACGGCATCCTTGACCCCGACAACGAGGAGATGCGCTACTACTATCCCACGGCCACGCTCGTCACCGGTCCCGACATCATCTTCTTCTGGGT
>CAYWWE010000242.1:0-1730 GCA_964461785.1 uncultured Bacteroides sp. | reverse complement strand
GAGCTCGTCTTCGGCGCACGCGGCAACTTCTTTGCCCGCACCATCGACGTCGAGCTCCAGATCAGCCAGGAAGTGCTTGCCGCCGCAGCCCGCCACCACGGCGCCTCGGTTGTCGAGATCCTTCAGAACTGCATGATCTACAACAACGGCATCCACAACTTCATCACCGACCGCGAGCACCGCGCCGACCGCACCATCCATCTCGTCGACGGCCAGAAGATGATCTTCGGCAAGGAGATGAACCGCGGCCTCGTCCGCGACGGATTCCTCGTCAAGGCTGTCACCATAGGCGAAGACGGCTACACCCTCGACGATGTCCTCGTCCACGATGCCCACACCCCCTCCAACTTCCTCCATCAGCAGCTCGCCATGATGGACGGCACCGACCTCCCCCTCGCCATCGGCGTCATCCGCGATGTCGACGCCCCCGTCTACAACGAAGAGGTCGACGCTCAGGTCGAGCAGGTGCGCGCTGCCCACGGCTTCGACTCGCTCCGCTCCATGATTCTCGGAGGCGAGACCTGGGAAGTGAAGTGACCCCTCCTTAAGGGCTGTCACCACCATCTTCAGCCAGTGATATAATACTATTATTATCCCCCCGGGGCCCGGAAGCAATAGCGTTCGGGCCCCACTTTCTCCCTCCCTCCATCCCTCCGCAATGCCCGACTATCAGCAGGTCATCGACCGAATCTACTCCGAAGTCCACCCCATGTGGCCTCAGGCCTCCCCCGCCACATATATCCCGGCCCTGGCCGAAGCCGATCCCTCGCGCTTCGGCATCACCGTCCGCACCCTCGACGGCCAGACCTTCAGCGCCGGCGACACCTCCACCCCCTTCTCCATCCAGAGCATCTCCAAGGTCTTCACCTTCGCCATGGTGGCCCGTCATCTGGGCGACACCATCTGGGAGTCAGTAGGCCGCGAGCCCTCAGGCACCCCCTTCAACTCCCTCGTCCAGCTCGAATATGAGCAGGGCCGCCCCCGCAACCCCTTTATCAACGCCGGCGCCCTCGTGGTCACCGACCGTCTCATCGAGCTCTATCCCCGCCCCAAAGAGGCCATCCTCGACTTTGTACGCGCCATCTGCGGCAACCCCGACATCTACTACGACCACCGCATAGCCCGCTCCGAGCGTGCCACCGCCGACCGCAACATGGCCCTGGCCTATCTCATGAAGAGCTTCGGCAACATCCGCGGCGATGTCGACACCCTCATCGACGTCTATTGCAGCCAGTGTGCCATCGCGATGACCACCGACGATCTGGCCCGCGCATTCCTTTTCCTCGCCAACCGCGGCGTCAACCCCTTCGACGGCGAGCGCATCCTCACCCCCAGCCAGGCCAAGCGCCTCGGAGCCGTCATGCTCACCTGCGGATTCTACGACGAGAGCGGCGACTTCGCCTTCCGCGTAGGCCTCCCGGGCAAGAGCGGCGTGGGAGGCGGCATCGCGGCCTATATCCCCGACACCCTCTCGATCGCCGTGTGGTGTCCCGGCCTCAACTCTTTCGGCAACTCCCTCCTCGGCATCGAGACCCTCGAGCGCTTCACCACCCTCATCGGCAACTCCATCTTCTGATCGCCCGCCCTTCTGCCTGAAGAAAAATTTGCACACCTCGCCGAAAAGCCTTACCTTTGCCAACCCTTTGAGGCGATCGGTCCGGTAGCTCAGCTGGATAGAGCATCTGCCTTCTAAGCAGACGGTCAGGGGTTCGAATCCCCTCCGGATCACC
>CAYWWE010000241.1:0-1733 GCA_964461785.1 uncultured Bacteroides sp. | reverse complement strand
TGATCCTCGTTGGCAAATTCATAGATGGTTTCGGCGCAGTCCTGAAGCCCCCAGAGGTTCTCGAAGCCTGTGTCGGCACGGCTCACGATGTCGGCGGCCATGATGTAGGGGGTGATAGGGAAGTTGAGGCCGCCGTAGCGACGGGGCATAGCCATGCCCATGAGGCCGGCCTTACGGCAGAGATCAAGATTTTCCTTGGTGCCGTCGGCATAGACCACGCGGTTGTTTTCTACATGGGGACCCTGATGGTCAACCCCCTCTGCATTGTCGTTGATGGTTGTGCCGCAGAGCTCACCGACCACTTCGAGCACCTTGTTATAGGAGTCCATTGCGTCGGCATAGTCGAGGGGAGCATAGTCGTATTTCTCGGCATCGGTGTAATCGCGTTCCTTGAGCGCTACGATTTTCTCCATCAGCGGATGGGAGAGGTGATGCTTGAGATCGGGATTGTCTGTATAGAAATTAGCCATTGCTTAAATTGTTATCTTTTATTTGTCTTGTGAAGGCTCTATCTTTACACCTATCACATAGTAATAGGGTATATCGTTGAGGATATTGCTCGACATGTCGGGCTCAATCTCAGTTTCACCGCAGAAACGGAAGATGTTGAACTTTTCGTCGAACCAAAAAGATCCGAACAGTACGAGCGGAACAAATTCGCCGACCTTGATATCGCTGGCTTTGAACGGACGGGCTTCATAGTGCCGGTAAGTTTTGCCATTCAGAGGGTCGGGAATAGACCTCATATTTAGCCTACCGTGCAACGTACCCATCTCTTCGATGTTTATCACGATATTTTTTACCGAGTCATTGTCGGCAGGGGCGAGGCCTATGGATATCCGGTTAGCCAGTGTATATATGCCGCGTTCAGGATCAGCCATTTCCTCAGGCTTTATTGTTGCCTGATCTTCGTCACCGAAGTCCGAGACCATCATCATGTTTTTAAATTTGGCAGCATAGAGTACGTTGTCGGATACTTCCTTGTCGCCAACATATTCTTTTGCCATGAAGGTGAGATTGTAGCGACGGTCCGAAAGGCTCGAGATGTCAAAAGAATACGACGTGTAACCGTTGGCCTTAAGCAGCCGGATATAATCTTCCGGGAGCGATTCGGTCGGCTTTATGGTCTGGGCTTGCAAGGATAGTGCAAAGATGACCGAGAGCAGCGAAAGGAGAGCGGATCGGTTCATGATAGAGCTAGGACGACCTGTTTACTTGGAGTTCTTCTTGTAATACTTGATGAGCTTGGGTATCACTTCCTCGATCTCGCCGGTTATAACATAGTCGGCGATGGTGTTGATGGGAGCGTCGGGGTCGGAGTTGATCGAGATGATGATCGAGCTCTCCTGCATACCTGCGATGTGCTGGATCTGGCCGGAGATGCCGCAGGCGATGTAGAGCTTCGGACGGACGGTGACACCGGTCTGACCGATCTGACGGTCGTGCTCGCAGAATCCGGCATCGACAGCAGCGCGGCTTGCGCCAACTTCTGCGCCGAGGGTATCGGCGAGTTCATAGAGGAGGTCGAAGTTTTCTTTCGAACCTACGCCGTAGCCGCCGGCAACGATGATGGGCGAGTTCTTGATGTTGACTTTCGACTTCTCGATATGACGGTCAATGATCTCGACAGCAAAGTCGGTGTCGGCAACATAGTCGGAGGCTTTGAGGTCGACGACTTCGCCCTTATATTCGGGATCGAACACCTCTTTTTTCATCACGCCCTCGCGCACGGT
>CAYWWE010000240.1:0-1769 GCA_964461785.1 uncultured Bacteroides sp. | reverse complement strand
ACCGTCTGTTTGTGACAAACCGCAGTAAAATGTCATAACTGACGATGCAAAATTAGAAGTGGGAGCCGAGAGGCGCCCTACACAATCGGGTAATTCCTGACTGATACAGATAATTATTACACAATAGGGTAATATTTTTTCCTCATCAGGTAGGGATTGTGTATCTTTGCAGGTAGTTTCAACCCCGACAGCATGACTTCAACCATCCAGATAGGCGACTTCTTTTCACTGCAAAACTCAGTGGGTAACATCACCGAAGCGGATTATGAGAAAACCGATCTCATAATTGAGGCCGCAGAGGCTTTTGAAAGAAGCACATATCAGTGTGTCTACATCATTGATTACTTCAAAAAGGGTTTTCTTTACGTTTCCAAGAATATTGCCCGGCTGTGTGGTGGGGATGCTGAGAAGATAAAGGATTTCGGTTACAAATTCTATATCGATTATGTGCCGAAGGATGACTTGAAGATGCTCCTTGAAATCAACAACAGCGGCTTCAAGCTATTCAACTCGCTCCCGATCGGAGAGCGCAAGAGCTACACCATCTCGTATGACTTCCACATCATGCGCGGAAACCGCCGACGCCTGATCAACCATAAGCTGACGCCACTAATACTGACGAAAGACGGCAGGATATGGCTGGCGATATGCACCATCTCACTCGCAGCGGGCAATGACCCCGGCAACGTTATCATGAAGCGGGCCGGATCTGGCCAGTTCTACGAATATTCGCTCTACGACCACAAGTGGGAGGAACGGAAGGAGATTGTGCTGACTGACAATGAGCGCGAGGTGCTGTCGCTATCCACCCAGGGCTACACTATGAGCGAGATTGCCGACAATATCTGCAAGTCGATCGACACGGTCAAGGCCTACAAGCGAAGCATATTCCAGAAAATGGGTGTGAAGAACATAGCCGAGGCAGTGACCTACGCCCAGAACCACCAACTGATTTGAGCTCCATCAGGCCGGATCGCAGCGCAGCGAGGAGAAATAGAATTTGGGGAAATACTTTACTTCCCGGCCGGTGATGATGTCGAACATGGCGTTGACGCAATGTCCGGCCACGATCCACGATGCGACAGCCAGTTGAGGCATAGGTAATTCTCCCAGTTCGCTCCGGCACTCCTCCACCGCCTCGTCGAGCCATCGGTTTGGCATATTCCAGAAAGCACTATAGCGAGCCACAAACTCGGCCAGCTCGATATCAAACCTCTCATGGGAGGCGGCGAGCTCTGTGAGCTGATATCCTCCGGGCTTGAGTATGGTGAGAAACGCACCCCAGCCGAAATTGCAGGGGTGAAGCACCGGGATACTGTGAGCGGAACACACCTCATCAAGCACAAACGGGATGTCGGAATTGAAAGCGAGGGTGTTAACGGCTATATCGACCCCGTCGAGCAGACCCTCTATATTATCCCTGTCGAAAGGAGAACTATCGAAGCTGATGGTGGCCTTAGGATTTATCTTCAGAAGCCGCTTGGCTAAGCACTCGGCCTTGGGTCTGCCTATGTCACTCCTGACATAGTTCTGGCTGCTGAGGTCGGCAGCCTCTACCCTGCTGCTGTCGGCTATCACGATATCCTCGAAGCCAAAGCGCAGGGCACACTCTGCAATGGCACTCCCGAGCCCGGCTCCTGCAAGCAACAGCCGGGTAGCACGGACATGATCCTGCTCCTCCTCGCTCACATAAATTCGGTTTCTGATGTATCGGTCCATGCAGGGATATATTGGTAAGGATTTATTGGAATAATGCGGCAAATATAAGC
>CAYWWE010000239.1:0-1813 GCA_964461785.1 uncultured Bacteroides sp. | reverse complement strand
CCGGGCATACGGTTCATCACCTCGCCGATGCTGCGATCCTGCTTGCGCGTGAATTGACCAACCGCGTATGTCACTGTGTCGCCGTTCTCACGGATGCGCTTGGCTCTCACGCCCACCTCCTTGAGCTGACGCGCCTGGACGTCGAGAGCTATCCTGAGCGTATCCGCGCGGTCGATCGAGTCAAGACTGAAATCTCTGGTAGCGTACCCCATACGCGCTATCTGCAGCGTAAGGTCAGAGATATCGGCAGGCAATAACAGATTAAACACGCCGTCGGCCTTTGTCGAGGCAAACTTACGGATCTTTCCCGAACTGTCGACAAGACGGGCTGAGACACCCTTCAGAGGTGTCCCGTCCATCGAATTGGTCACAGTACCCACGATCCGGTCCTGAGCTGCTGCAAAGATGCCTGTAGCGGCCATGAGGCTCATACATAGAGCCCGCATGATCTGCCGCGTCACGCAAAATTTCATCATAATGGAGAGAGATTAACGGTGGCGCGGCCTGTTTATGCCTGAATAAGACTATCCTTGAATCCGAGGAAATAAAGTATACCGTCAAGACCGATCGTCGACAGGCTCTGGTCGGCGTTGGCCTTCACTTTGGGCTTGGCATGGAAAGCAATGCCGAGGCCGGCAGTGGAGAGCATCGGCAGATCGTTTGCACCATCGCCCACGGCTACAGTCTGCTGGATATCTACCTGCTCAACCTGCGCCATAACCTTAAGCAGCTCGGCCTTGCGCTTGCCGTCGACAATCTCACCGAGCGCACGGCCTGTGAGACATCCGTTTTCATCCACTTCAAGTTCATTGGCATAGACATAGTCGAAACCGAAGCGACGCTTCAGATAGTTGCCGAAATATGTGAATCCGCCCGACAGTATTGCTGTCTTGTAGCCGGTGCGCTTAAGCACCGTCATAAGGCGGTCGAGGCCCTCCGTGATCGGAAGATTCTCGGCTATATCCTGCATGACATCGGTGTTGAGGCCTTTGAGGAGCGCCACACGCTCCTTGAAACTCTCGTTGAAGTCGATCTCGCCGCGCATGGCCCGCTCGGTGATCTCCCTGACTTTATCGCCTACACCGGCACGTTCGGCCAGCTCGTCGATCACCTCTGTGCCTATTAGTGTCGAATCCATATCAAAGCATATCAGGCGGCGGCAGCGACGGTACATATTGTCCTCCTGAAGGGATATGTCGACCTCTCCTTTGGCAGCCAGCTTCATGAAAGCGTCCTGCATGGCCGAGCGATCCTTCGGATTGCCACGCACCGAAAACTCCACACACTGCTTGGAATGATTCTGATCCTCCTCGTTCTCCTCCAGAGGCACCCTGCCCGTCAGGCGGCGGATGGCATCGATATTGAGCTCCTGCTCAGCCACAACACGGCTCACCTCAGCTATGTGGCTTGCGTCGAGACGGCGTCCGAGAATGGTAATTATCCAGCGTGTGCGCCCTTGGCGTCCTACCCATTCGGTGTAATCCGCCTCCGACACCGGAGTGAAGCGCACCCTGACATTGAGGTCATAGCTCTTGAAGAGAATATCCTTCATTATGTCGCCGCTCTTTTCGCTGTCGGTCTTGATCAGGAATCCCAGCGAGAGGATGTGGTGGATATTGCTTTGTCCGATATCAAGAATCTCGGCCTTGTGTTCGGCAAGAATAGCGGTGAGGGCAGCTGTGACTCCCGGATGGTCATTGCCCGATATATTGATCAGGATAAGTTCGGTCATGATGGTTGGATCTAAGGTTATTTCCGCAAAAATAACCATTTTCCATATTCCGACCAAATTTTTGAGCAGGCATCAGGCCTC
>CAYWWE010000238.1:0-1832 GCA_964461785.1 uncultured Bacteroides sp. | reverse complement strand
GTGGTGTCGGCGCCGAGAATTATCAAAAAAATCGACAAGGACTTATATTTTCCGACGGCAGAGGCAAGAAAGCTATCGGCAAACGGTCTGCAGTTAATCAGCAATCTTAGCGTCCCTACTTTGATAGTCAATGATGTGGTTGGTACAGTAACTTCGCTGGGTAATACTGTACAGATACGTATTAACGGACGAATCTCGACAACAACAGAGCTGAAACAGATTGCTCCCGAAAACATCAAAAGAGTAGAATGGATCTCTCATCCCGGCATGAAATACGACGGGGCATCGGCGGTAATAAATATAATTACAAAGAATCCCACTGTAGGCGGCTCGCTTATGGCGCAGGGAATGCAAGGGCTCGATGTTGCCTGGGGGCAATATGTCGGATCGCTGAAACTCAACAACGGTCGCTCGCAGTGGAGTCTGAATATAGAGGATAAACTTACAAACAGGGTAAGTGGATATCGTGACTACCGCGAGACATTTACATATCCGGACGGAAAGGAGCTTACACGAATGGAGAAACCGCTTGGCGGCTCTCTGACGGAAAATCATACTGATTTCAGCGCGGCCTACAACTACACTAAAACCGATACCACAATGATATATGTGCAGTTGAGCGGGCTTAAAATGTGGAACCTCACCGAAGACTACCGGGGATTGCTGACCCTAAGCGATCAGTCGGGCAATATTTTACTGCGTGATAAAACAGGTAGCAACGGTTTCACTCCACGCCTCAGCGCATATCTGGAGCAGCGTCTCGGCAAAGGCCAGATTCTGTCGGTCGATGCTTCTGCCGCCCATTACGACGGATATTCAAGGCACATCTACTCAGAACAATCCCATGATTCTGAGGAAGAAACTATCACTGATGTGAATACCTCAATCCATGACCGCAATACCTCGTTTGGCGCAACGGTAAACTATGAAAAAGAATGGTCGAAATCGAAACTTACCGGTGGCGCCGTGTATGAGGGTGCGCGCAATAAGTCCACTTATGAGCAGCTCAACGATCAAGTCTTCCATCAGACACAGAATCGGGTCCGGTTGTTTGGAGAATACCGTCATTCGCTCGGGAAGGTAACTCTCACCGGTGGTTTCGGTGTGCAGTATAGCACATATCATTTTCGAGAGAGCGATCGAGGGAAATCCTCTTGGGATTTGCGGCCACGGGCAACATTATATTACAGCCCCGCAGAGCCATCATGGTGGTATATGTCTTTCTACACACGCCAGACAACGCCGACACTGGATCAGACCAACAATGTGCCCCGACAGATAGATGGCTTCCAGTGGGAGGAGGGCAATCCACAGCTTAAAACATATTCTTCCTACACTCTTGAGGCGCAATATGGCTACTCTTCAAACCGTTTTTCGGGACAAGTGAGCCTCTATGCCGAGACCGAGCCAAATGCTATCGCACCATATTATCACTGGGAAGGCGATCGGCTGGTTACAACCTACGAGAACAGCCGTCACCGTCAGCAACTGGCTGCTTCTATCGCTCCCACGATCCATGTAGTGCCCGGCTGGTTCATGCTAAGCGGATTTCTGCGTTGGGGATTGACCCACACGGAAGGCACGGGCTATAGTCTTAAGAATCATAATTGGAGCGGCAATATACAGGCAGTGGCATACCACTGGAATTTTCAGTTGATTCTTCAGTATGAGCACCAACGCACTACTTTGATAGGTGAACGCGAGACATGGGGACAACGATCTTCATACGTCCTCCTGGCCTACAACTGGAAAAAATGGCAGTTTGCCGGTGGCATATTCTGTCCGTTCAATAAATACGATCAGGGATCGCGCCTGCTCAACCATTACAACAC
>CAYWWE010000237.1:0-1850 GCA_964461785.1 uncultured Bacteroides sp. | reverse complement strand
CGCCGTCAAATCTTATCGAACAAACATGCGCCGACCTCCATCACGGAGCCCGGCGCATTCAGTATAAATAAAAACCTATCAAAGTCTACATGAACGCAAGAATGATACCCTGGGCGGCGACAACTCGCAGGAACATCGTCAGAGGATAGACCGTGGAGTAGGCCACCGCGGGCGAGTCGCTTCCCGTAGAGCCGCCGGCATAAGCCAGGGCCGGGGGATCGGTGTAACCGCCGGCAAAGAGACCCATTATCGTGAGATAATTGAGTTTGTAGACGCCGCGGGCTATCGAGCCTACGATCACCAGAGGTATAAAGGTGATCATGAAGCCCCAGATTACCCACCACATGCCTGTGGTGTTGAACACCGTGTCGGCAAATCCGGCGCCGGCGCCGATGCCGACCGAGGCAAGGAAGAGGCATATACCGAGCTCGCGCATGAACATTGCAGCGGAAGTCGAAGTATATGTGACCAGCTTGAACTTATAGCCGAAACGGCTCAGGAGGATGGCCACTACGAGCGGGCCGCCGGCCAGACCGAGCTTCATGCCGTAGCCCACGTTGATCGAGCCAATTATGATACCGAAAAGGATACCGATGAAGATTGTGATCAGGTTGGGCTCGTTGAGGCGCTTGACCGAGTTGCCCAGCTTGGAGGCAAGGCGGTCGATATCGTTGAGATCACCGACAACGGTGATGCGGTCGCCCATCTGGAGGCGGAGCTGAGGCGAAGCGATGAGCTCCACGCCGGCACGGTTGACGCGGGTGGCGTTGAGGGCATAACCCGAGTGGAGACGGAGCGCGCCGAGCATCACGCCGTTATACTGCGGCTTGGTGATGACGATGCGTCGGCTGACTACGTTGTTGGGGGTCACTTCCTCCCATTCCATCTCAATCTGCGGACCCACAACACTCTCGAAGCGCTCCACATCCGAAGCCGCAATGACGAGCATGAGGCGATCGCCTACACGCACCTGAGTCTGCGATGTCGGGATGATGATCTGGCCATTCTCGTCCATCAGACGCGAGATGACGAAGTCACACTGGATGACATGGTGGAGCTGCACAAGGCTCTTGCCCGAAATGAGGGGGTTTGTCACCTCGATAGAGATAATGTTGGGCTTCGATACCGAATTGCGGATCTCGTCTTCGATGATCTGGATTTCGCTCTCGGTCTTGATCCGGAAGATGCCCTTGATGACGAACATGGCGCCTATGATGCCGAGCACACCGAGAGGATAAGCGGCCGCATAGCCCATCGACATGGTGTCGATCGCCGCAGTGGTGTCGGCGGTCTGCTGCGCTGCCGCAAGGCCGGGAGTGTTGGTCACTGCACCGCTCATCACGCCCACGATAGCCGCGATACTCGTCTCGCCATCGATGAAATATATTGCCAGGGCTATCGCCACGTTGAGAGCAATCGCCGACACGGCAAGCACATTGAGCCTCACGCCACCCTTCTTGAACGATGAGAAGAAACCGGGGCCCACCTGAAGGCCGATCGAGAAGATGAAGAGAATGAGACCGAACTCACGGATAAATTTCTGAACCTCAGGATGGGCCATATAGCCGAAATGCCCCATCAGGATACCTACGAAGAGCACGAATGTCACACCGAGCGACACACCGCCCACCTTGATCTTGCCCAGATACACGCCGGCTGCTATCACAAAAGAGTAGAGCGCCAGTGTCGAGGCAAGCGATACGTTGCCCGGTCCGATAATATCAATTAGCCAGTCCATTGTTAATAAATGATTTACGGCTCAAATGAGCCTTGCATAATGATGATCTGCATGGGCCTGTGCCCTTTCCGAGGGTGCAAAGGTACGAATTTTTTGTCATTCACCACCCATC
>CAYWWE010000236.1:0-1861 GCA_964461785.1 uncultured Bacteroides sp. | reverse complement strand
TCCACCCGCCGAGTCGCGGAGCGACGATGATTGTTGGCAGCCCCGCACGATGCCCGGGACGGGTGAGTGCGGGGAAAGGATTCACCTCTGGCTCTGAGCCGCAGCGCGGCGATGGCTCCGCAAATAACCCGCCGAGACACCGCACTCTCCGAGTCGCGTAGCAATAATGTAATAAGCTCCGCATAACTCCCCGGGTGAGGAGGGTTATGCGGAGCTGAAGATGGATTTATCTGTGGCCTCGGGGGCTTAGAATTCGGCGTTTTTGGGGGTGCGGGGGAAGGGAATGACGTCGCGGATGTTGGTCATGCCGGTAACAAAGAGCACCAGACGCTCGAACCCGAGTCCGAATCCGGCGTGGGGCACGGTGCCGAAACGGCGGGTGTCGAGATACCACCACATATCCTTCATGGGTATGTTGAGCTCCTCGATGCGGGTGAGCAGCTTGTCGTAGTCGGCTTCACGCTCCGAGCCGCCTATGATCTCGCCGATCTTCGGGAAAAGCACATCCATGGCGCGGACGGTCTTGCCATCCTCGTTCTGCTTCATGTAGAAGGCTTTGATCTCCTTGGGATAGTCGGTGAGGATAACGGGGCGCTTGAAGTGCTCCTCGACGAGATAGCGCTCATGCTCGCTCTGGAGGTCGACACCCCACTCGACGGGGAACTCAAACTTCTTGCCCGATGCCTTGAGGATCTCGATGCCTTCGGTGTAGGGCAGGCGCACGAACTCCGACTCAACCACATCCTGAAGGCGCTTGGTGAGATCGGGATCATACATCTTGGCAAGGAAGTCAATGTCGTCCTTGCAGTGGTCGAGGGCATAGGTGATGCAGTATTTGATGAAGTCTTCGGCCAGATCCATGTTGTCGGCTATGTCGAAGAAGGCAACTTCGGGCTCTACCATCCAGAACTCGGCAAGGTGGCGGGGAGTGTTGGAGTTTTCGGCGCGGAATGTCGGGCCGAAGGTGTAGATGGCACCCAGAGCGGTGGCTCCGAGCTCGCCTTCGAGCTGTCCGCTCACGGTGAGTGCGGTGGGTTTGCCGAAGAAGTCCTGGGCGTAGTCAATGGCTCCCTCGTCGGTGCGGGGAGGATTGGCCACATCGAGTGTCGTCACCTGAAACATTGCGCCGGCTCCCTCGCAGTCGCTCTCGGTGATGAGCGGGGTGTTGAGATAGAAGAATCCGCGCTCCTGGAAGAAGCGGTGGATGGCGAAGGCCAGGGCCGAACGGATGCGGAGCACTGCGCCGAAGGTGTTGGTGCGGGGGCGCAGGTGGGCTATCTCGCGGAGGAATTCGAGGGTGTGGCCTTTCTTCTGGAGAGGATATTTCTCGGGATCGGCGGTGCCGAACACCTCCAGGGTCTTGGCCTGTACCTCGCAGGTCTGGCCTTTGCCCATCGACTCTACGAGTATGCCGTCGACATGGATGGCTGCGCCGGTGGTGACGGCCTTGAGCTGCTCGTCGGTGAACTGCGCCATGTCAAACACGATCTGGAGATTGTTGATGGTCGAGCCGTCGTTGAGGGCCACGAACTGCACATGCTTGTTGCCTCGGCGGGTGCGTACCCAACCCATCACGCTCACTTCCTTACCGATAAGATCGGTCGAGGATAATATGTCGGAAATCTTGGTTCTTTTCATTTATTCAGTTGATTGTGTGATAATAACACGGAGCTGCGAGAATTGAAATCATTCAAATGAGCCCATCTTGAGGAAGTTGACTTCATCCTGTGTGAGATAGCGCCAGCGGCCGCGCGGAAGGTTCTTCTTGGTGAGGCCGGCGAAATATACGCGGTCGAGCTTGGTCACCCGATAGCCGAGTTTCTCGAAGATGCGGCGGACGATGCGGTTGCGGCCCGAGTGG
>CAYWWE010000235.1:0-1883 GCA_964461785.1 uncultured Bacteroides sp. | reverse complement strand
GGCAAGGCAGGAGTGAAGACCGTGTGCTACAACTTCATGCCCGTGCTCGACTGGGCCCGTACTGATCTTGACTACCCTAATGGCGACGGCACTACCAATCTTTACTTTAACCGGGCCGAATTTGCCTATTTCGATATTCATATCCTCCGGCGCAAGGATGCTGAAAAGGATTGGGATGCGGCCACTTTGGTCCGTGTGGACGGACTGGCAAAAGAAATGACTCCTGAAAGAGAAGCCAGGCTGGTGGAGAATATCGTGATTAAGACGCAGGGTTTTGTCAATGGCAACTTCTCTGAGGGAGAGCTTAATCCTGTGGAGAAGTTCCGCGACTTGCTGAAGCTGTACGACGGTATTGACAAGGAGCAGTTGCGTGCCAACATGAAATATTTCCTTGAGGCGATTATGCCTGTGTGCCGCGAATATGACATCAATATGTGTGTTCATCCCGACGATCCTCCTATGGCTGTGTTCGGGCTGCCGCGCATCGTCACCTGTGATGAAGATATCGACTGGTTTCTCAACGCTGTGCCCGACAGCCACAATGGCCTGACATTCTGCGCCGGCTCGCTTAGTGCGGGAGCACACAATGACGTCCCGGCTCTTGCGGAGAAATATGCCGGACGCACCTGGTTTGTCCATCTGCGCAGCTGCGATGTCCTTCCTAACGGTGACTTCAAGGAAGCTCACCATCTCGGAGGCCGGGCTGATATTATCTCGCTTGTCCGCACGTTTGAACGTGTGAAGCCGGGTCTGCCGATGCGTGTTGACCATGCCATGCTGATGCTCGGAGATGAAAAGATGGGTTATAACGCGGGATATTCGTTCCATGGGAGGATGCTCGCCCTCGGACAGGTAGAGGGTGTGATGGCAACCGTGGCGCGCGAGCTTTCGGAACAGAAAAATAACTAATCAGACCTCAACAATATAAAGGATATGAACGAACTGTTTTCAGTAAAAGATAAGGTTGTTGTTATCACAGGTGGCACGGGTGTCCTTGGTCAGTGCATAGCCGGTTACCTTGCCGGAGAGGGTGCAAAAGTTGTCGTGCTCGGACGCAGGAAAGCCGAGGGCGACAGCATTGTCGGGAAGATCAGGGAGACTGGTGGCGAAGCAATGTTTCTGGTCTCGGATGTGATGGATGCTGAGGTGGTGCAGGGCAATTGCGAGGAAATAATGGCCCGATACGGGCGCATCGACGCCCTCCTCAATGCTGCCGGCGGCAATATGCCTGGAGCCACAATCGGTCCGGACGGAAACATCTTCGATCTGAAGGTAGAGGATTTCCGGAAAGTTCTCGACCTGAATCTCACGGGTACGGTAATTCCAACCCAAGTGTTTCTCAAACCGATGGTTGAAGCAGGGCGGGGCGCAATCGTCAACTTCACCTCGATGGCCGCTTTCCGCCCGTTGACCCGTGTGGTTGGCTATGCATCAGCCAAGGCCGGCATCAGCAATTTCACCGCCTACATGGCAAACGAGATAGCCTCAAAATTCACGCCGGCAATACGCGTCAACGCTATCGCTCCCGGCTTTTTCCTCACAAATCAGAACAGGGCACTCCTCACTAATCCCGATGGCTCGCTGACAAAGCGCGGTGAGGACGTTATCCGTCAGACTCCGTTCAAACGTTTCGGTCGTCCGGAGGAGCTCTGCGGCACGATTCAGTATCTTATCAGCGATGCTTCATCGTTTGTCACCGGCACGGTGGCCGTGGTCGACGGCGGTTTCAATGTCTTCTCCATGTGACATTGAAGACTATCGGCAGATATATAATCCGGATCCGGCCTCTTGATTGCAAAGAGACCGGATCTGAGTTTTCAGGATGAAAAAGGTGGCTATGATTATTTCTCAATCATTCGCCCCATGAGCAGCACGTCGCCTGT
>CAYWWE010000234.1:0-1925 GCA_964461785.1 uncultured Bacteroides sp. | reverse complement strand
TTTTAGCTATCTTTGCACGCGAAAATCTATCTATCCGAATATTGATCAACATGAAGAAGTTTTTTCTCACACTGGCTCTCGCAGCCGTCTCGCTCCTTGCGTCGGCTCAGGCCACGGATATTGCCGATGTGTATTATATCAGCGATATCACCCCTGAAAACCTTGTCAAAATCTATAAGGCTCTCGGCCGCGAGGCCCACGGCAAAGTTGCCGTAAAGATCTCTACTGGCGAGTCTGACAAATCCAATCAGCTCCGTCCGCAGTTCATCAAGCCCCTGATCGATCTTGTCGGCGGCACCATCGTGGAGTGCAACACAGCCTATCCCGGCACTCGCAATGATACCGAAAAATCATATCAGACCGCAAAAGATCACGGCTATACCGAAATAGCCACTGTCGACATCATGGACGGCGAGGGTCAGGTGGCGCTCCCCGTCACCGGCGGCCGTCATCTCACCCACGACCTTGTGGGCAAGAGCTGGCTCGACTACGACTTCACCATCGTCCTTTCCCATTTCAAAGGTCACGCGATGGGCGGCTTCGGAGGAGCACTGAAAAATGTGGCCATCGGCATGGCCTCGGCAGACGGTAAGGCATATATCCACAGCGCCGGAAAAGTAAGCTCGCCCGACTCGCTCTGGTCCAATCTCCCCGCCACCAACGACGAATTCCTTGAATCAATGGCCGAAGCCTGTCAGGCAGTCATGAGCAAAGCCGGCGACAATATACTCTATATTAATGTGGCCAACCGCCTGAGCGTGGACTGCGACTGTGATGCCAACCCCCACGAGCCGACAATGAGCGACATCGGCATCTACGCATCCCTCGACCCCGTTGCCCTCGATCAGGCCTGTGTCGATGCCGTGTTCAACTCCACAGATCCGGGCAAAGGCGACCTTATAGAGCGTATCAACTCGCGCCACGGCACCCATATCCTGTCATATTCGCCCACCCTGGGGCTCGGCACACGCAACTACCGGCTAATAAAACTCTGACCTGCCGCAAAGTCTTTGGCCGGAGAATCATCTGCCGAATCACTTTTTTTATATATCTTTGCAAAGCTAAGGAGCGCGGGTTGGCAAGCCCGCGCTTTCATGGCTTGATTTTATTCCTCTAACACTTTCATAGACAATGACTCCGAGAGTTCGATTCGCTCCGTCGCCGACAGGGCCTCTGCATATCGGGGGTGTTCGCACCGCCTTATTCAACTACCTCTTCACCCGTCGCCACGGCGGAAAAATGATCCTACGCATCGAGGACACCGACTCGCAGCGCTTCGTTCCGGGCGCAGAAGACTATATCAACGAATCTCTGGCCTGGCTGGGTATAAAGATCGATGAGGGTGTGAGGGAAGGAGGCCCCTACGGCCCCTATAAGCAGAGTGAGCGCCGCGACATATACCGCGAGTATGTCAAGAAGCTCCTCGACGCCGGCCGTGCCTACATTGCCTTCGACACCCCCGAGGAGCTCGAGGCCGCACGCGCTTCGATACCCAACTTCCAGTATGACGCCTCCACACGCGGCCAGATGCGCAACTCACTCACTCTCGGCGCCGAGGAGACCCAGCGTCTCATTGACGAAGGCGCCAAATATGTGGTGAGATTCCTTGTCGAGCCGGGACGGGACGTGACGGTCGACGACATGGTGCGCGGACAAGTGACAATCAACTCGTCGATCCTCGACGATAAAGTGCTCTACAAGAGCGCCGACGATCTGCCCACCTACCATCTGGCCAATATCGTCGACGACCATCTCATGAAGATCACCCATGTGATCCGCGGCGAGGAATGGCTTCCGTCGGCCCCACTCCATGTGCTCCTCTACGAGGCATTCGGCTGGAGCGACACGATGCCCCGCTTTGTCCATCTCCCGCTGCTGCTCAAGCCCGACGGCAAAGGCAAACTCTCGAAGCGCGACGGCGACCG
>CAYWWE010000233.1:0-1937 GCA_964461785.1 uncultured Bacteroides sp. | reverse complement strand
TCGCGCTACAAACGCCTCAACGGCTTCAACGTGCTCCATCCCATGGGCTACGACGCATACGGCCTCCCCGCCGAGCAATATGCCATACAGACCGGTCAGCACCCCGAGGTGACCACTTTCAAAAATATCGACCGCTATCGCTCTCAGCTCGACAAGATCGGTTTCTGCTACGACTGGGACCGCGAGATAAAGACTTGTGATCCCGAATATTACAAGTGGACCCAATGGGCTTTTATCAAGATGTTCGAGAGCTGGTATGACACCGAAGCCGCCAAGGCCCGCCCCATCACCGAGCTCATAGCCCACTTCGAAAAGGAGGGCACGGCCAACCTCCACGCCGCCTGCGGCAAGGAGCTCGACTTCACTGCCGACGAATGGCGCGCGATGGATCCCAAGGCCAAGAGCGACACCCTCATGAACTATCGCATTGCCTATCTGGGCAACACGATGGTCAACTGGTGTCCGAAACTCGGCACCGTGCTCGCCAACGACGAAGTGAGCGAAGGCCTCTCGATACGCGGCGGCTATCCCGTGGAGCAGAAGCTGATGTATCAGTGGTGCCTGCGCGTGAGCGCCTACGCCCAGCGTCTCCTCGACGGCCTCGACACCATCGACTGGACCGACTCGCTCAAGGAGACACAGCGCAACTGGATCGGACGCTCCGAGGGCGCCGAGATGCGCTTCCCCGTGGCCGGTCGCACCGACGGCCTCGCCCTCGAGATCTTCACCACCCGCGCCGACACCGTGTTTGGCGTGACATTCATGGTGCTTGCTCCCGAGAGCGCTTACGTCGACCTCCTCACAACTCCCGATCAGCGCCAGGCCGTCGACGCCTACCTCTCCGAAGTCAAGCACAAGACCGAGCGCGAGCGCATGATCGACAAGAAAGTGACCGGCGTCTTCACCGGTTCGTATGCCATCAATCCCCTCACGGGCAAGGAGATACCCGTATGGGTGAGCGACTATGTGCTCGCCGGCTACGGCACAGGCGCCATCATGGCTGTCCCGGCCCACGACTCGCGCGACTATGCCTTTGCCCGCCGCTTCGACCTCCCCATCATACCCCTCATCGAGGGCGCCGACGTCAGCCAGGAGAGCTTCGACGCCAAAGAGGGCATCATGATCAACTCCGAAGGTCCCGAGCTCAACCTCAACGGCCTCACCGTCAAGGAGGCCATCGCCGCCGCCAAGCGCTTTATAGCTGAAAAAGGGATAGGCCGCGTCAAGGTCAACTACCGCCTGCGCGACGCCATCTTCAGCCGCCAGCGCTACTGGGGCGAGCCCTTCCCTGTCTATTATAAGGACGGCATCCCCTCGATGCTCCCCGAGAGCGAGCTCCCCCTGCGCCTCCCCGAGGTCGATAAGTTCCTTCCCACCGAGACGGGAGAGCCCCCGCTCGGACGTGCCAAAAACTGGCAGACAGCCGACGGCTATCCCCTCGAGCTCAACACCATGCCCGGATTTGCCGGATCGTCGGCCTACTATCTCCGCTACATGGATCCCCGCAACAACGAGGCTCTCGTGTCGCCCGAAGCCGACGCCTACTGGCGCAACGTCGACCTCTATATCGGAGGCACCGAACACGCCACCGGCCACCTCATCTACTCCCGGTTCTGGAACAAATTCCTCTACGACCTCGGCATCGTGGTCGAGGAGGAGCCCTTCAAGAAGCTCATCAACCAGGGCATGATCCAGGGCCGCAGCAACTTCGTCTACCGCATCAAAGACACCAACACCTTTGTGTCGGCCGGCCTGAAGGATCAGTACGACACCACCCCGATCCATGTCGATGTCAACATCGTGAGCAACGACATCCTCGATCTCGACGCTTTCCGCGCATGGCGCCCCGAGTTTGCCACCGCCGAATTCATCCTCGAAGACGGCAAATATGTGTGCGGCTGGGCTGTGGAGAAGATGTCAAAGTCGATGTTTAACGT
>CAYWWE010000232.1:0-1939 GCA_964461785.1 uncultured Bacteroides sp. | reverse complement strand
GTAGGCGCTAAATCGCGATGTCCGCACAATTTTGCGCCCGGAAAGCGCTTGCGGAGGTCGGCAACGAGCTTGCGGAGCGATTCACGTTGCTGCGGGGTGCGGGTGTCGGCCGGAGTATGGCAGTCGGGGAGGGTGCCTCCAACGTAGGCTATGCCTATGGAGCGGGCGTTGTGTCCCCGGCAGTGGGCGCCGGTCTGATGGATCGGGCGTCCGGGGTAGATGGTCCCGTCGAGTCCGATGAGATAGTGGTAACCTATTGTGGCGAAACCGCGGCGGCGGTGCCATTCTGTCACGTCGGCAACTGTCACGTTTCTCCCTGCGGGGGTGGCAGTGCAATGGATGATTATTGTGTCGATTGTTCTCATAGCGGCGCAAAGTTACGCCGCGCTGGCGCTTGGTGAGATTGCAAAACGTCGCCTTTGGTGCCGGATCAGAGCTGCCCGAGCTCCACCATCACGGCGATTCGCTCTATGATATGGTCGTTGCGGTCGCTGTCGGGTTTGTAGTCGGCGCGCAGGTTGACGCCGAAGAAGCGGCCGAATGTCTGCCAGAAACCGGCCCTGAATGATCCAAGGAAGGCCTTGATGATCGAGTAGCCGCTCTGGTCGGTCTCGCGCTTGATGAGCTTGATGAGCGTGCGGGCCTGATTTTTGGTGAATTGTTTCAGTACCGGCTTATACTGGTCAAAGATCGCTCCCTCCATCTGCTTGAGATAGTCTTCGCGCTCCTTCTGGGTGGGAAAGGTCTCGATGTATTCGTAGGTCTCGAGGATGGTCTCGCAGATGAGCTTGGCATAAGGGAGAGTCTTCTTGACATCGCGCACGGTGCGCCAGTAAAATTCCTCCTCTTTCTTGTTCTTGAACACCAGAGGCGGATAGACGGTGACGTCGTTGAGGACCAGGACCATAACGTCCTTGTCCTCGCCTATGTCGTCGCGGTAATATCCGCGGATGGCGCGCACACGTCCGTCGCCCGGCTCCGGGATGGTGATTTTCCCGTTGTCGGTGATGTCGGCGTCGGCGGTAGCAGCGGCTGCTGCGGCGACAGTCAGGAGAAATGTACGTCGTAGTAGATTCACGCTTTAATAACACCCGCGGGGCGGAAAATGATTAGTCGATGTCGGTGCGCGGGGCGGGGGGATAGTCGAGGGTGTAGTGGAGGCCGCGGCTCTCGCGACGCTCTTTGGCCTGGCGCATGATGAGATAGCCCACGTTGATGATGTTGCGCAATTCGCATATCTCCCGTGAGGCCTTGGAGCACTTGAACAGGCGCTCGGTCTCTTCATAGAGGATGTCGAGGCGGTTCCAGGCACGGTCGAGGCGCAGGTTGGAGCGCACGATGCCCACATAGGTGCTCATGATCTGGTTGACCTCTTTGGTGCTCTGGGTGATGAGCACCATCTCTTCGGGGTGGGTGGTGCCCTCGTCGTTCCAATCGGGGATGTCGTTGCGCAGCTCGATGTGGGTGATGGCCTCGGCGGCGTGGCGGGCGGCGGCGTCGGCATATACCACGGCCTCGATGAGCGAGTTGGAGGCCAGGCGGTTGCCTCCGTGCAGGCCGGTGCACGAACATTCGCCTATGGCGTAGAGATGCTTGATGGAGCTCTCGCCGTTGGTGTCGACGGCTATGCCGCCGCACAGATAGTGGGCTGCCGGTGCTACGGGGATATAGTCGGTGGTGATGTCGATGCCGAGGCTCTTGCACTTGGCATAGATGTTGGGGAAGTGACGGCGGGTCTCCTCGGGATCCTTGTGGGTCACGTCGAGATAGACATGGTCGGCGCCGGTCTGCTTCATCTCGCTGTCGATGGCGCGGGCCACGATGTCGCGCGGGGCGAGGCTCAGGCGCGGATCATATTTATGCATGAATTCCTCGCCGGCAAGGTTGCGGAGCACTGCGCCGTAGCCGCGCATGGCCTCGGTGATGAGAAACGATGGGC
>CAYWWE010000231.1:0-1945 GCA_964461785.1 uncultured Bacteroides sp. | reverse complement strand
TCTACCGCTACGAGCAGAGCGGCGAGCTCCACGGCCTGACCCGCGTGCGCGGATTTACTCAGGACGACGCCCACATCTACTGCGCCCCCGACCAGATCAAAGAGGAGTTCCTCAAGGTGATGGACATTATCTTCTACATCTTCAAGGCACTCAACTTCGAGAACTTCGAGGCTCAGATCTCTCTCCGCGATCCCAACAACAAGGAGAAATATATCGGCTCCGACGAGAACTGGCACCTTGCCGAGCAGGCCATTATCGAGGCTTGTGCCGAAAAGGGACTCAACGCACGTCAGGAAACAGGCGAAGCAGCTTTCTACGGTCCGAAACTCGACTTCATGGTCAAGGACGCAATCGGCCGCCGCTGGCAGCTCGGCACCATCCAGGTGGACTATAACCTGCCTGAGCGCTTCCAGCTCGAATACACCGGCGCCGACAACCAGAAGCACCGTCCCGTCATGATCCACCGCGCCCCCTTCGGCTCGATGGAACGCTTCGTGGCCGTGCTCCTCGAGCACACCGCCGGTCGCTTCCCCCTCTGGCTCGCTCCCGACCAGTGCGTGGTTCTGCCGATCTCGGAGAAGTACAACGACTATGCCTGGAGTGTTGCCCGCCGCCTCTCCGAGTCGGATATCCGCGCCACCGTGGATGACCGCAACGAGAAGATCGGCCGCAAAATCCGCGACAACGAGCTCAAGAGAATCCCCTATCTTCTCATTGTGGGCGAGAAAGAAGCGCAAAATGATGAAGTTTCTGTAAGAAAACAGGGCGAAGGCGACAAAGGTACGATGAAAATTACTACCTTTGCCGAGAATTTGACTCGCGAAGTCAACGAAATGACTAATCACTAATTCCCCCTGAATGGAGAAGAAACCATTTGTGCCCCAGGGTCCGCGTCCGCCGCGTCCCGCCCAGCAGGGTCAGCGCCGCAACGATCGCAACGCTGCTAAAGACCCCTACAATACCAACGAGCGTATCCGCGCCCGCGAGGTGCGTCTTGTCGGCGACAACGTCGAACCAGGCATCTATACCATTCAGGAGGCCCTCCGCAAGGCCGAGGAGCTTGAGCTCGATCTGATCGAGATCTCGCCCACCGCCGAGCCTCCCGTGTGCAAGATCCTTGACTACCAGAAGTTCCTCTATCAGCAGAAGAAGCGCCAGAAGGAGCAGAAGGCCAAGGCCACCAAGGTTGTGGTGAAGGAGATTCGTTTCGGCCCACAGACCGACGATCACGACTACAACTTCAAGCTGAAGCATGCCATAGGCTTCCTTCAGGAAGGGTCAAAGGTCAAAGCCTACGTTTTCTTCAAGGGCCGCGCCATTCTCTTCAAGGAGCAGGGTGAAGTGTTGCTCCTGCGTTTTGCCAACGACCTTGAGGAATACGGCAAGGTAGAGCAGATGCCGCTGCTCGAGGGCAAGCGAATGATCATCATGATCTCGCCCAAGAAGAAATAACCCGCAGATTACCATTAAATAAATCAATATACATCAACCGACAAAATGCCCAAGATTAAGACTAATTCCGGTGCCAAAAAGAGGTTCGCCCTTACCGGATCAGGACAAATCAAGAGAAAGCACGCTTACAAGAGTCACATCCTGACCAAGAAGACCAAGAAGCAGAAGCGTAATCTTACCCACTTCTCGCTCGTTGATCGTTCGGACAAGTCAAACGTTCTCAGCCTTCTTGCCCTCAAGTAAGCAATCGCTTATCTCATCCGGGCCTCGCAGCGGCCTGAGTGCTGCTGCAAAATCCCTACCCACATCATTTCTCAACCGAGTGCTTAGCCTCTAAGAACGCGCCACGATGCGCGACGCTAACCCTCACAACACCAACACAAAATGCCAAGATCAGTAAATCACGTAGCCTCACGCGCTCGCCGAAAGAAAATCTTAAAACTCACCCGCGGTTACTTTGGTTGCCGCCGTAACGTATGGACCGTTGCCAAGA
>CAYWWE010000230.1:0-1986 GCA_964461785.1 uncultured Bacteroides sp. | reverse complement strand
ATATATTGGGTTCTTAAAAATTTTTGTATATTTGCAGAAACAAACATATCTCTGACAACCTTAAAGCAACCCCCATGGAATTTGAAAAGATAACGGGCCTCATCGACGCCCCGTTCACCCCGTTCACTCCCGAAGGTGACCTCAATCTCGAGCCCATTCCTGCATACGCCAACATGCTCCGTGCCAACGGCATGAAGGGTGTGTTCATCAACGGTTCGTCGGGCGAGGGTTATATGCTCACCGACGACGAGCGCAAGCGTCTGGCCGAAGCCTGGATGCAGGCCGTCGGCCCCAACGATCCCGACTTCAAGGTCATCGTGCATGTAGGCTCATGCTGCCTCCGCTCCGCCGCCGACCTTGCCCGCCACGCTGCCGAGATAGGCGCCTGGGGCATCGGCGCTATGGCTCCTCCCTTCCCCAAGATCGGCCGCATCGAGGAGCTCGTGAAATATATCGAGGAGATTGCCAACGCAGCTCCCGAGCTCCCCTTCTACTACTACCACATCCCCGCTTTCAACGGTGCTTTCCTCCCGATGATCGACCTCCTCAAGGCTGTCGACGGTCGCATCCCCAACTTTGCCGGCATCAAGTTTACCTACGAGAGCCTGTATGAGTACAACCAGTGCCGCCTCTACAAGGACGGCAAGTATGATCTGCTCCACGGTCAGGACGAGACCATCCTCGCCTCGCTCGCCCAGGGCGGCGCACGCGGCGGCATAGGTGGCACCACCAACTACAACGGACGCGAGCTCAACGGAATCATCGAAGCATGGAAGCGCGGCGACCTCGAAGCTGCCCGCGACCACCAGAACTTCTCGCAGGAGGTGATCAACGTGATCTGCCACTTCCGCGGCAACATCGTAGGCGGCAAGCGCATCATGAAGCTCATCGGCCTCGACCTCGGCCCCAACCGCGTGCCCTTCCGCAACATGACCGACGAAGAGGAAGAGAAGATGCGCGAAGAGCTCAACGCCATCGACTTCTTCTCGCGCTGCAACAAAGTCTGATCTTCATTCCCCATTTCACCATCCCGCCGGAGCCGTTGCCCTCAGCAGCAGCTCCGGCGTTTTTTCACGCAGGCTCCATCCCACGGCTCCGAGCTGCCGGAAGAACACTATAAATGCTATTCCCGATCCCCCTCGGTCAGTTCAGCAATAAGCCGGTCGATGTCACGCTTCAGGAGAGGAATATATCGGATCACCAGCCCCCATAAAAACTCTGCCTCAACACTATCATAGCCGTGGACAATACGGTTGCGCGTATTGATGATATTTTTAGCATTGGGGATCTTGAATTCCGGGTCTCTCTTTCTTATGCGGTTTATCGCCTCTCCCATTATCTCCGTCTTACGTTCGACCGCACATATCCTTAGTCTATCCTTTTCAAACAGGTCAAAACGCATCGGATAGCCCTCAAAAAAATCTTCAAGCTCGCTTATGGCATCGCGCACATCCTGTAGATGCTTCAGAATATATTCGTCAGCCATAGATCAACTTTTTAGTGCGGTTAAGGTTTCTGATGAAAAAACGGTTTTTGAGCCCTTTTTCAACAACAAGATCGATTTTGCGGCCAAGCAAATTCTCCAGAGCAGCCTGAAACCCGAAATAGTTAGCCACATAATCCCATTGCTCGTGATCTGACGTGTCGAAGCTGACAAGCATATCGATATCGCTGTCGTCGCTGAATCTATCGGTAAGGATAGACCCGAACACCGACAACGTCTTCACCCTATGCTCGCGACACAGGTCAATAATACGCTTAAGATTAAGTTCGATTAATTTCATAAACTATTGGGCGCGGATAATCTGCACAAAGATAATGATTGCTGGCGAAATTGGAGCGTGGCGGCAGGGAATTTTTGCGTGAAGGGGGAGAAAAAGCGGCAGTGTCAGACCTCCGGGAGAGACCTGACACTGTCGCTTTCATATCGGGTGTGGGCGCTGAGGGATTCGAACCCCCGACCCTCTGCTTGTAAGGCAGACGCTC
>CAYWWE010000229.1:0-1992 GCA_964461785.1 uncultured Bacteroides sp. | reverse complement strand
CCGGCAACGAAGCCCGCCAGCCCGAGCAGTGGTATACCACTCAGGGCCGCTATCTCGGCACCGAGCGTCCCACCCAGAGCGGCATCTACATTCGCCGCTGCGGCAATGAGGCCGAAAAGGTAGTGATCCGCTGATCCAACCCCATTTCAAGCCGTGAAGCCCCGGAGAGAGAGATCTTCGGGGCTTCTTGCGCAAATAATGTAGGATGAGAAAAAGATTTTGATTATCTTTGTGGCCAGACCAACCTTAAATCAAGACATACGCGATGAACAGCAAACTCTTTCTGGCCGGCCTCGGCTCGCTCGCAGCTGCAGTTAACCCGGCTCACGGGCAGACCGCTCCCGACACCCGCCCCAACATCATATATATCATGTGCGACGATATGGGCTATGGCGATCTGGGCTGCTACGGACAGCAGATAATCTCCACGCCCAATATCGACAGCCTCGCGCGCCAAGGCATGCGCTTCACCCAGGCATACGCGGGCTCGCCCGTGTCGGCTCCCTCGCGCGCCACCTTCATGACGGGCCAGCACTCGGGCCACACCCATGTGCGCGGCAACAAGGAATACTGGCGCAATGTGCCGCTGGAGAAATATGGCGAGAATCTCGAGTTTACCGTGACAGGTCAGGAGCCCTATGATACGGCCCATGTCATCATCCCCGAGATCTTCAAGGACAATGGCTACACCACGGGCATGTTCGGCAAATGGGCCGGCGGCTACGAGGGTTCGGAATCGACCCCCGACAAGCGCGGCATCGACGAATATTATGGCTACATCTGTCAGTTCCAGGCCCATCTCTACTATCCCAATTTCCTCAACCGCTACAGCAAGAGTCTGGGCGACACGGCCACTGTGCGTGTGACCCTTGACCAGAACATCCAGTATCCGATGTACGGGCCCGAATATGGCTCGCGCGAACAGTATTCGGCCGACCTCATCCACGAGAAGGCTCTCGAATGGCTCGACAACCGCAAGGAGGGGGAGCCGTTTATCGGGATCTTTACCTACACGCTTCCACACGCCGAGCTGCGTCAGCCCGAGGATTCGATCTACAAGGCCTATCAGACGCTCTTTGAGGCTGAGGGCGAACATCTGTTCGGCGGCAACGAGGGAAGCCGCTACAACCCCACGGATCACGCCCACACGCAGTTTGCGGCAATGATCACCCGTCTTGACACCCAGGTGGGCGAGATCATGGCCAAACTCGATGAGAAGGGGCTTGCTGACAACACCGTGCTGATCTTCACCTCCGACAACGGCCCCCACGAGGAGGGAGGCGCCGACCCGACTTATTTCAACCGCGACGGACTGCTCAAGGGCCTCAAGCGCTCGACCCACGAGGGTGGCATCCGCGTGCCTTTCATAGTCCGCTGGCCCGAGAAGATCGCTCCCGGCCAGACGAGCGACAAGCAGTTTGCGTTCTACGACCTCATGCCCACCTTCTGCGATATTGCCGGGATCGAGAACTATGAGGAGCGCTATCGCAATCCGGCGGTTGAAAACGACTGGTTTGACGGCATCTCGATCTATCCCACCCTCACCGGCGAGGGGGAGCAGAAAGAGCACGACGCGCTCTACTGGGAGTTTCACGAGACCAATATGCTCGGCGTGCGTCAGGGCGACTGGAAGCTGGTGGTGCAGAACGGCAAATGCCGCCTCTACAACCTTGCCGACGACATCCATGAGGACAATGACCTCGCCGAGAAATATCCCGACAAGGTTGAGGAGCTGAAGGAGATAATACGCCGCGAGCATGTGAAGCCCGACTACGACTTCTTCACCGTCACTATCCCCGACTGATCCCGGCAATTTAATGACCCAGGAGCCTCGCAGAGGCGATGAATGACAAAAGCCCCACATGGAGCCCGATAGGGCAAATGTGGGGTAATGAGGGTAATTAAATTTTGAGCCTCGTAGAGGCGATGTAGGCATGCATCGCCTCTGCGAGGCTCGTGTTATTTAGTGGGCGTTCGGACTCCACACTCGCC
>CAYWWE010000228.1:0-2006 GCA_964461785.1 uncultured Bacteroides sp. | reverse complement strand
GGGGGATGGGGCCAGTCTCATGTAGGGGGAGGTCGGTTTGCGGATCAGTGGAGCTGTTCGGCGGCCTTGGCGAAGGTTTCGGCGAGGGTGGGATGGGCGTGGACGGTCTTGTTGATGTCCGACACTTTCAGGCCGCACGACACTGCGAGAGCGCCTTCGGCTATGAGGTCGGCTGCATGAGGGCCGCAGATGTGAACGCCTTTTACAACCCCGTCGCTGTCGGTTACGATCTTCACCAGGCCGTCGGGCTCGCCGATGGCGAGGGCATAGCCGTTGGAGCGGAAGGTGGCCGATGCCTCGCGGGGCTCGATGCCCTGTTTGCGGAGCTGCTCGGCTGTCTGTCCGGCAGTGGCCACGGCGGGTGATGTGAAGCACACGGCGGGGATCATGTCGAGGTTGACGGGGATGCCGAGCACATGCTTGCCCTGGGCTTCGGCTGCGTGGGCCAGGAGGCACTTGCCGTTTACGTCGCCTATGGCGTAGACGCCTTCGGCTGAGGTGGCGAAGTTGTCGTCGGTATCGATGAAGCCTTGGCGGGTCAGGGTCACTCCTGCTGCCGTGAGCCCCTGGGGCACTACGGCGCGCCGGCCTACGGCCATGAGGACGCGGTCGGCCTCTACCGTCTTGCTCTTGCCCTTGGCCTCATAAGTCACGGCAAAGCGACCGTCGGCTGTCTCGGCAATGCCTGTAACGGCGGCTCCTGTCTGGAAGTCGATGCCCCGTCGCTTGAGGGTCATGCGGAGGCGCTTGGCTATCTCGGGGTCGACCGACGGAAGGATCTCGGGACAGTATTCGATGACTGTCACCTTGACACCTAAAGCATTGAGGGCCGAGGCAAACTCCATTCCGATCACGCCGCCGCCTATGATGGCGAGCGAGGAGGGGAGGGTGTCGAGGGCAAGGAGCTGGTCGGAGTTGATGGCGAGATCGGCTCCGGGGATGGGCAGTGCGGCCGGGGCTGATCCGGTGGCTATGATGATCTTCGGGGCTGTGAGCTCGGTCATGTCGGGGCCTTCGATGGCCACGGTGTGGGCATCGTTGAAGATGGCGTTGCCGTGGAACACCGTCACGCCCGACAGGACGGCGGCCACTCCTTCGCGGAGCTGGCCGATGACCTCATCGCGATGGGTGCAGATCTCGTCGAAGCTCTGATGGCTCTCGGCGCCGTGGCATATCACCTTGGTGGGGATGCAGCCGCGGTTGAGGCAGGTGCCTCCGAGGTGGTCGCGCTCCACTATGGCCACGCGGTTGCCTTGGGCAGCGGCCTCGGCGGCTGTTGTGTAGCCGCCGGGGCCGGAGCCTATGACAATAAGGTCAAACTGCTGTGCCATTGGCCTTGAGATCCATGTATGTTACAACGGGGTTGAGCGCGGCGGCGGTGTCGTCGGGCTTGCGCACGGGGGTGTCGAGCGGAGCGTCGAGCACCTTCCGGGGCTCTTCCGAAGCCTCGCGGGCAATCTCGCGCATGGCGGCGATGAAGGCATCGAGGGTTTCGAGGCTCTCGGTCTCGGTGGGCTCTATCATCAGGCTCTCGTGGAAGAGGAGCGGGAAGTAGATGGTGGGAGCGTGGAAGCCGTGATCGAGCAGACGTTTGGCAACATTGAGGGTAGTTACGCCGGTCGACTTGTCGATCAGGCCGTCGAACACGAACTCATGCTTGCACACGCGGTCAACGCCGAGCAGATACTTGTCGCGGAGCGATTCCTTGACGTAGTTGGCGGCGAGAGTTGCCATGGGGCCGACTTCGGCCAGACCTTCCTTGCCGAGCGAGAGGATGTAGCTGAGGGCGCGGAGCTGAACGGCGAAGTTGCCCACGGTGGCCGAGATGGAGCCGAGGGCGTCGTCGGATGTGATGAGCTCGAAGGTGCCGTCTTCCTTGCGCACCACGCGGGGGTTGGGGAGGAATTTCTCGAGACCTTTGCGCACGCCTACGGGGCCGGAGCCGGGGCCGCCTCCGCCGTGGGGGGTGGAGAATGTCTTGTGCAGGTTGATGTGCATCACGTCGA
>CAYWWE010000227.1:0-2020 GCA_964461785.1 uncultured Bacteroides sp. | reverse complement strand
AGGGGAAGTTGACGGTGCCTCCTGAGGTTATGTCGGTGTGGAGGATGGAGACGGGGGCGGGGGCTCCGGAGGGATTACGGGTGATCTCGAAGGTGTTGCCGCCGGGGAGGTTGATGCGGGCGCGGGGGAAGAGGGGAGAGCCGGGCTCATAGCGTCCGCTCACCGGATCGAGGGGATAGAAGCCGAGGGCGCTCAGCACATACCATGCCGACATCTGGCCACAATCCTCGTTGCCGCACAGTCCGTCGGGCGCGTCGGCATACTGCTCCTTCATAATTCGGTCGAGATAGTGACGGCCTTTTTCGGGCGAGGAGGTGTAGTTGTAGAGATAGGCCACATGGTGGGATGGCTCGTTGCCGTGGGCATACTGGCCGATCATTCCGGTGCTGAAGATGGGCAGCGAGGCCGAATCGACCGGGGCGGTGAAGAAGGTGTCGAGACGCTTCTCAAGCTCTTGCGATCCTCCCAGAAGTGCCGTAAGTCCATCCACATCGTGCTGCACCGACCAGAGATAGTGCCAGGCGTTGCTCTCGCAGATATCCTCGGTGTAGGCCTCGGGGTTGAACGGCTCGACGAAGCTGCCGTCGCTGCGGCGTGGCTGCATGAATCCTGTGGCTGGATTGAACTGGTTGACATAGTTGCGTGCCCGCGATATGAACTCGTCGTAGATCGAGTCATTGCCCAGATAGCGTGCGAGTTGGGCGATGCAATAGTCGTCGTAGGCATATTCGAGGGTCTTTGACATCGACCACGACGAATCTCTGTCGGCAGGAACGAAGCCGAGGCGCCGGTAGTCGCCTATCGAGCGGTAGCCGTCGAGGCGCGCCGTGCGCACACACTCGTCGAGAGCCGCCTGTGCGTCGATATTTCCAAGCCCTTTGAATATAGCGTCGGCTATGACCGGAGCCGAGTGGTAGCCTATCATCATGTCGGTTTCGGAGGCCCACATGTTCCACACGGGCAGACGGCCGTTCTGTCGGCTGAAATCTATCATCGACTGCGCCATGTCGGCCGCCGCATCGGGCTCAATGATGGTGTAGAGCGGATGGGCAGCGCGGTAGGTGTCCCAGAGCGAGAAGGTGCTGTAGTGCTTCCGGCCCGGCCGGCATTGATGGATCTGTCCGTCGGGGCCGCGATATCGACCGTCGGCGTCGCTGAACACCACCGGAGCCAGCAGCGAATGGTAGAGGGCGGTGTAGAAAATCCGTTTCTGCGTGTCGCCATCCTCCCCATCGTCGGGCTCAATCTCTATGCGGCCGAGCAGAGAGTTCCATTGCGCCTCAGCCCCGGCGGCATAGCGGTCAAAATCGTCGTGCGGAGCCTCGGCTGCAAGGTTTACGGCTGCTCCCTCGGCGTCGGTGCCGGAGATGGCGGTTACCACCGTAAGCTGCTCGCCCGGATGAGTGTCGAAAAGAAAGGTTGCGATATGGCCGGCTGTGGAGTCTACCTCGACCTCGGCAAAGGGCTCGGAGAAGCGAGTGATAAACCACACTTTCTGATCGCGGGCCCAACCGTCGCTGAATCTGTATCCGGCCACGGTCACCGAGTCAACCACCTCGAAACCAGTCTGCTTTGTAGCATCCCAGTTCATGCTCTTGGCCAGATTGAGGATCACCTTGCCGCTGTCGCCGGGCCAGGTGTAGCGTTGTATGCCGCAGTGCTCTGTGGCAGTGAGCTCCACGTCGATGCCGTAATCGTCGAGTGTCACCCGGTAATATCCGGCGTAGGCCTCCTCCGAGTCGTGAGTGAAGCGCGAGTGGATGCCGAGCGGCGCCTCGGCCCGGCGCACCGGCTCGGTGACCGGCATAAAGGAGATGTCGTAGAGATCGCCCGCTCCCGTCCCCGAAAGATGGGTGTGGCTGAAACCCGCTATCGTGCTGTCGAGGTAGTAATAGCCGGCTATGCGGTCCCACCCGGGCAGGCCGTTGTCGGGGCTGAGCTGAACGAGTCCGTGGGGCCATTGCGCTCCCGGATAAGTATTGCCCGTATAGTCAGTGCCGATAAACGGATTGACATATCG
>CAYWWE010000226.1:0-2072 GCA_964461785.1 uncultured Bacteroides sp. | reverse complement strand
ATGGCGGGCTCGGTGGTGGTGCCGCTCTTGGAGATGACGATGATGCCGAATTTCTTACCGCTGAGATAGTTCATCAGCTCGTAGAGATAGTCTTCGCCTATGTTCTGACCGGCAAAGACAACCTTTGGATGACCGTCGGCCGGACGGAAAGCGGCAAAAGAGTCGCTGAGGGCTTCGATCACGGCCTTGGCCCCGAGATATGAGCCGCCGATGCCGATGCAGACCACAACCTTGCATTTCTCGGCCAGACGCTGAGCGGTTGCTTCGATGTCGGCGATGAGAGCTTCGTCGGCAAGCAGACGGGAGGGGAGTTCGTTCCAGCCGAGGAAGTCGTTGCCGGCGCCGGTGGCGGAGTCGAGGGTTTCGAGTCCTTTGTGTGCTTCCGGCATTATGGCATCGATGTCGGCCTGTCCGACGGTCTGGAGGACGTCGGTAATGTCTACGTTGATTTTCTTCATCTCAGAACGGTATAAAAAGAGTGATTGTTACTAAATTTCGATCAGATAAAATGCTTCGACACCTGACGGAGCACTGCCGCCGGGCTGGCGCCACGGTAGAGGATATCGTAGACCCCCTCGAGTATGGGCATCTCCACGCCATGCTGCTGATTGATCTCGTGGATGCACTTTGTGCCGTAATATCCTTCGGCGGTCTGCTCCATCTCCATCCGGGCGGCTTTGACCGAGTAGCCGCGACCTATCATGGAGCCGAAGTTGTGGTTGCGCGAGAAGCGTGAGTAGGAGGTCACCAACAGGTCGCCGAGATAGACGGAGTCGCATATCTGGCGTGGCCGCGGGCATACGGTGTCGATAAAGCGCTCCATCTCGCGGATGGCGTTGCACACGAGCATGGCCTGAAAGTTGTCGCCGCTCTTAAGGCCGTGGACCATGCCCGAGGCTATGGCATAGACGTTCTTCAGGACGGCGGCATATTCGATGCCGTCGACATCGGAGGAGGTGATGGTGTGGAGCGCGGGGCCGGCGAGGCAGGCTGCGAACTGCGAGGCGTGGAACACGTCGTGGCACCCTACGGTGAGGTAGCTCGGACGACCGAGAGCCACTTCCTCGGCGTGGCAGGGGCCCGACACGACGAGGATGCGGTCGTTGGCCACACCGAAGCGGTGCATCATGTAGTGGGATATTATCTCATTGCAGTCAGGCACGATACCCTTTACCGCCGATACAACATATTTGCCCGAGATGTCGACATTGATCTTGTCGACATGGGCGGTGAAATAGGGCGAGGGCATGACGAGGAGCAAGGTGTCGGCGGCCTCACACACGGCGTTGATATCGCTTGAGAAGTGTATGCGTGAGGTGTCGAACTCGCAGTCGGTAAGATAGGCGGGGTTATGACGCAGACGTTTGAAGTCTTCGATGCGGTCGTCGCGCCTCATATACCATAATATAGTGTCGCAGTTCTGTAGCAGTAGCTTGGCCAGCGCTGTGGCCCAGCTGCCGCCTCCCATAACTGCTATTTTGCCTGGAAAGCTCACGATGATTCCTTGGTGTTGGTTATGAGATTAAACGCCTGAAAGGCGGAAAAGGTTCATTACTCGGCTGCCGGGGCCTCGGGCTGTGCCGACGTTGCGGCGGCAGCCTCGACCCACGCCTTGACCTCGTCGATCGAAGGTGCCTTGAGCTCCAGACGGTATTTCTTGTTGATGCCGCAGAGCTCCTGATGGAGTTTGCCGGGTGATGCCACAGCTGCGAGCGAGGCCACGGTCTGGCAACCGGCTTTGCGGACGGGGGCAACCCACTCCTCGGGGACGCCGATGGCGGTGAAGGCTTCGTCTTTGTCGCGCGGGGCGGTCTTCTCCGGTCGCATCTGCGGGAAGAAAAGCACCTCCTGAATGGTGGTCTGGCCGGTCATGAGCATCACGAGACGATCCATGCCTATGCCCATGCCCGATGTGGGGGGCATTCCGTATTCGAGGGCGCGGATAAAGTCGCCGTCGATGATCATGGCCTCGTCGTCGCCCTTGTCGGCGAGCTTCATCTGGTCGACGAAGCGCTCATACTGGTCGATGGGGTCGTTGAGCTCCGAGTAGGCGTTGGCGAGCTCCTTGCCGT
>CAYWWE010000225.1:0-2121 GCA_964461785.1 uncultured Bacteroides sp. | reverse complement strand
CACATCGTGATGAGCTGCAAGCAGCTCCGCGGCGACATGAACTATGCATGGCCCACCGCCGAGATCGCAGTTATGGGTGGCGCCGGTGCAGTAGAGGTTCTTTACGCTAAGGAGGCCAAGGCTTCGGATGATCCCGCAAAGGTGCTCAAGGAGAAAGAAGAGGAGTACAACAAGCTCTTCTGCAACCCCTACAATGCAGCCCGCTACGGATATATCGACGACGTAATCGAGCCCCGCAACACCCGCTTCCGCGTGATCCGCGCTCTCCAGCAGCTCGCTACCAAGAAGGTTGTAAATCCCGCCAAGAAACACGGCAATATACCCCTCTAATTCCACCGCAAGCATGAAAAAATCATTCCTTCTGCTCCTGGCGGTGCTCTTAGGCGGTACGATGACTCTCTCGGCCCAGGCACGCCGCGCGCTGAAGATCAACGAAGTGATGGTGACCAACACCGACAACTTCGTTGACGACTACGGCGAGCGCCACGGCTGGATCGAGCTCTTCAACTCAGCCCACGCACCCCTCGAGATCTCGAGTGTGTTTATCACCACAGATCCGAATAACCCTAAGATGTATGCCATACCTCTGGGTGATGTGAATACCAAGATGCCGAAGCGTCAGCATGTACTCTTCTGGACCGACGGTATGCCCACCCGCGGTACATTCCATACCTCTTTTAAGCTCAAACCGGGCGAGGACAACTGGATCGGTATTTACGAGGCCGATGGCCAGACACTTATCGACTCTGTAACCATTCCCGCTTCTCTCGGCGCAAATCAAAGCTATGCCCGTACCCCCGACGGAAAGGATCTCTGGGAGATCCGCGATGATGCCAATTCGGCTATCGCCAACACCACTCCTTCGTCGGCCAACGTGATCCGTGAGACAAATAATAAGGTGGAGATGTTCCAGCAGAACGATGCCAGCGGCGGCGCTATGGCCGTTATGGCTATGGCCATCGTTTTCTCGGCTCTTCTCGTTCTCGCCCTCTGCTTCCTCGGTATCAGTAAGATCGGTGCCCGTAAGATGCAGCAGAGCAAGGCTAAGGCTCAGGGCATCGACACTAAGGTCGAAGATCACCCCGAACATGACTCAGGCGAGGAGATTGCCGCTATCGTTATGGCACTCCACCAGCATCTCAATGTTCACGACATCGAGAGCACCCTCCTCACCATCAGCAAGGTTAAGCGCGCCTACTCGCCGTGGAGCTCCAAGATCTACAGCCTCCGCGAACTTCCCCGCCGCTGATTAAACTCACATCAATCAAGCATTCACTTCTTTAATCATGAAAGAATACAAGTATAAGATTAACGGCAACACCTATAAGGTGGCTGTCGGTGATATCGACAACAACATAGCTCAGGTTGAGGTCAACGGCACTCCCTACCGCGTGGAACTCGACGAGCAGAAAGCTCCCGTAAAGGTCATCAACTCACCGCGTCCTTCGGCTGCTCCCCGCACCGAGAGTGGTGCAAAGGTCATCAACAAGCCCGCAGCTGCTCCCGCCGGCGCTTATCAGATCAAAGCTCCTCTGCCCGGCACCGTTCTGAGCATCGCTGTCAAGGTTGGTGACACTGTGGCTGCCGCTGACACCGTAGCAGTCCTTGAGGCCATGAAGATGGAGAATTCGATCCGTGCAGGCCGCGACGGCAAGGTTGCCGCTATCAATGTATCGGCCGGTGACGCTGTTCTTGAAGGCACTCCGATCATCACCCTCGAATAATCGTAAGGATAACCCCGCAATATTTCCACTATGACATTCGGTGATTTCCTTATCAGTAACCTTACGCAATTCTGGCATCTGACAGGATTCTACAATGCTACATGGCAGCACTTTGTCATGCTGGCAGTGGGCTTGTTCTTCATCTGGCTTGCCATCAAGAAGAACTTCGAGCCTATGCTTCTCGTTCCCATCGGCTTCGGTATGCTCATCGGCAATATACCTTTCAACACCGAGGCCGGTCTTGAAATCGGTATCTATGAGCAGGGTTCTGTTCTCAACATCCTTTACAATGGTGTGAGCGCCGGCTGGTATCCTCCGCTGATCTTCCTCGGCATCGGTGCCATGACCGACTTCTCGGCTCTTATCGCCAATCCCAAGCTGATGCTTATCGGCGCTG
>CAYWWE010000224.1:0-2149 GCA_964461785.1 uncultured Bacteroides sp. | reverse complement strand
GAAAAACCGGGGGAAAGTCTTGGCGGTGAGGATTATTCTTTGCAATTTTGCGGGTAGAATAGACTTGATATGAAGAAGATACTGATAATCAACGGGCCAAATCTCAATCTGCTCGGACGCAGAGAGCCCGGTATATACGGCTCGACGGGCATGGATGCTTGCCTTGCGGCTCTGCGTATGCGCTACAAGGATAGTGTGGAGATCGGATATTTCCAGAGCAATCATGAGGGCGCCATCATCGACCGCCTCCATGAGGTAGGGTTCGATTCCTCGCTTACAGGAATTGTGCTTAATGCCGGAGCCTATACCCACACTTCGCTTGCCATTGCCGATGCAATTTCGGCTATCGAGCGCCCGGTGGTGGAGGTGCATATCTCCAATGTCCACTCGCGCGAGGAGATACGCCACCGCTCGATGATCTCGGGTGTGTGCAAAGGGGTGATAGCCGGTTTCGGACTCGACAGTTACCGTCTCGGCATCGAGGCCCTTATCGAAGCCAACTCATGAAGAAGCCTCTGATTCTTGCCACGCTTGCCGACGACCGCACAACCCCTGAATTTGTGGCCGGAATGGTGAAGGCCGGCATGAAGGGGGTTCGATTTAACTCGGCCCACGCTTCGCCGGAGGAGATCAAGCGCCTGACGGCTATGGTCAGGGCTGTAGATCCGGCTCAGATAATCCTTGTCGACACCAAGGGGGCCGAGGTGCGCACGACAGCACTCGCCGATGGGGTGGAGGAGGTAATGCTTCCCGAGGGTGAGACGGTGACCATCACCGACGGTGGCGGAGAGCTTTCTACGCCCCAAAGTCTGTGCATCACCGCCTCGGGAGTGTGCAGCCACGCCCTACCCGGTATGGAGGTGATGGTAGACGACGGTGAGATAATTCTCGCCGTTGAGAGTGTGACGGAGAGTGGAGTGGTGTGCCGGGTGACTAAGACTGGTCGACTCGGGAGCCGCAAGACGGTGTGCTTCCGCGGAATAGAGCTTGATGCCCTTCCGGCCCTGACTGATCGCGACCGTGCCGCTATCGAGGCGTCGGTCGAGGCGGGGATCGACATAATAGCCCACTCGTTTGTCCGCACGGAGGCCGATGTGGAGGCGGTCAGGGCTCTGATCCCCTCCGGATCACCGACGCTGCTCTATGCCAAGATCGAATGTCCGCAAGCGGTGGAGAACATGGCCGCGATCCTTGCCGCATCCGACGGCCTGCTCTGCGCGCGAGGCGACCTCGGCGCCACGGTAGGCATCGAGCGGGTGCCGGCAGTGGAGATGGCTTGCATAGCCGCTTGCCGCGAGGCCGGAAAGCCCCTGATGCTCGCCACTCAGCTTATGCACTCGATGATGACCCAGCCCGCGCCTACGCGCGCCGAGGCGGTTGACATCGCCTTTGCCGCGCGCGAGGGGATCGACTCGCTGCTTCTCACCGGCGAGACGGCACGCGGCCAATACCCGCTTGAGTGCGTGGAGTGGATGGCGCGCATTGTCGACGCCACCAGCGATTATCTTACAACCGGACGCCTGCTATGACCGAAGAACTGGAGGATTATATCCTTGCCAACATTTCGCCCGAGCCGCCGGAGCTCACAGAGGTCTATCGCTCGACCTATCTGCATCATCTCTATCCGCGGATGTGTTCGGGTCATCTGCAGGGGCGCATCCTTAAGCTGCTTGTGAGGATGGCACGGCCCATGCGCATACTCGAACTCGGCACCTTCACAGGATATTCGGCCCTGTCGATAGCCGAAGGTATGCCTGCGGGCGGCAAGCTCCACACCATTGAGGTTGACGACGAGATGGAGCCGGAACTAAGGGAGCGTTTCGCTGCCTCGAAGCGTGGCGCCGACATTACATTACACATCGGCGACGCGCTTGAGCTGATCGAGCCGGTAAGCCTGGAAAATGGCCCCTGGGATCTTGCCTATATCGATGCGAACAAGCGACAGTATCGCGACTATTTCGACCGCCTGCTGCCTTTTATGGCACCGGGAGCGACGATGATAATCGACAATACACTATGGGACGGAAAGGTGATTGACCCGAACGCCCATGATGCGCAGACCGAGGCCATCCGCGACTTCAACGCTTACGTGAGCAGGCACCCCTCGGTTGACACTGTTGCGATACTCCCGATGCGCGACGGCCTTACT
>CAYWWE010000223.1:0-2173 GCA_964461785.1 uncultured Bacteroides sp. | reverse complement strand
ACACCAGCTCATCCATCGGCACCTCGTAAGTATAGTAAGCATCGCTTGCGCCCGGCAGCATATCCACTACCTGAAGGCGGCTTTCCTCCGGATATTTGACCACGGAGGTGGTTACGCCACGACGAGGAATATTTGTCCTCATGTCCTGTGTTATCGTGATCGACGTTATGTTGCCGCTGGCATCCCGCTTTATAGCGCCACTGCTGTTCATGGCATCCGCAACCATATTTTGAATCATCTCTTTGCCTCCGGGAGCTGCCGACAGAGAGTCGTAGAACTGAGTTTTGACGCTATAGAAACGCGAAGCCTCGGGCGCCACCATGAGCATCATCTCATCGTCGTTGTGTTTCAGCTTTTCACTGCGGAGAACCGGTTTGCTGTACTTGTAGGTAACGGCGATAGTGGCCGTAGGAGTTGAGTCGTCGGCTGCAAACACCGGTAGAGCCTGCGCTACCGCAAGGAGAATAAGGAGTTTTTTCATTTTGTTTATGGTTATTGACTGACAATCAGTCGTTGTGATAGTCGTTTTCGATCAGGTCGCGGTACATTGTTTCCGGAGGGGAGGATATACCGATGGTAACACCCGCATATTTGAGCGGATTTTTAACGCGGTCAGCGTATGTGCGCAGAAACTCCAGCCGGTCGATCTTTTCGATGGCAGGGTCGCCCGGTATCTGCGGAATAGGTTGAGAATATTCGTGGATTCCGGTAGCCTCGAAGCTATACTCACCTCCTTCACACTCGGCTTTGAGGATGAGTCCCGGCAAGCCGCATAGCTGCCAGGGTCCATCAGAGACAGGTATATCCGGAGCAAACCATACCGACCATCGCCGCCCGTGGAAGTCGGTCGTGGCGTTCTGACACTCATAGCCGAGCACCACAACGGCAGAGTCGCCGATAGCCCACTCAAGATCATTCACCGGCACATTGTATGAATAATATGTGTTGCCGAGCATATCGACCACCTCGATCCTGCTCTCCTCCGGATATTTAAATACATTTGTTTCGACTCCACGTGAGGGGATGTTTGTCAACACATCGTCACTAAGGCTTATCTTTATCACCTTTCCTGGGCCATCTTTGGCATCTCTGACAGCCTGCTCCATCGCTCCGCTTCTGTTGACGGCTTCCTGCACCATACCGGATATCATTGCTGCCCCGCCCGGAGAGGTCATAATGGAATCGAAAAACTGAGTCTTGACACTATAGAAGCGCGACATCTCCGGAGCTATCATAAGCAGCATCTCTTCAGATCTCAGTTTAAGTTCCTCTGTTATAAGGTTTGGCCGTTTGTAAGTATATGTCACCTCCAAACTCGCCTCAGGCAAGGGCTTGCCGGCAAACACAGTAGGCGAGGCAACTAATGCCACAAGTAGCAGAAACAGGACTCTTTTCATTAGTGGAATCATTATAATGGTTAACGCGATATGCGCATGCTCAGGAGAAATTCGCGGCCGCGCTTGAATGTTATGCTTTCGATGGTGGTGAGCTCGTTGAAAGAGCGCGACACCGACCTGCGGCTGTCGAGCAGATTCAGTCCACTCAGAGTCAGCTCTATCTTTCGACTGAGTCGATAGCGCACGGAAGCCGACAGATCCATGCTGTTGTCGTAGGGAGCATCGGGAATACGCACACGGCTATGCTGACCACGGATGGTGAAAACCCACTTGCCCGGAGTAGCCGAAAGGTTGAACGAGTGGGTATATGACTCGTTGCGGTTCCAGCGCCCTGTGCCCGAGAGCATCCGGGCGGTGTTGAACGTGAAATTATAGATACCGTTGAGCCACGGCGTAAACCTCATGTCGGTCATAGGATTAATTGTGAAGCTGCGGGTCTTGGACTGGAGCAATACGCCCTGCGACATATAGCTGCCCGACGATTCAGATCCCAGGACACGCAGACTGACGCTCGACGCTAAAGCGTCGATGCTCTTCTGGATTCTTCCATTGATTGAAGTAGAGGCCGAGGAAGTTGGTGAATCGTAGTAGGAATTTACCACATAATAACCAATCAGGTTCTGGGAAACGCCATATTTACGATGCGACCACGATCGGGTTGCCCCCATGTTGGCAAACCAACCGCGGCGTGTGTTGCGCCACTCCCAATTCATGCTGACATTCTGCCCCGACGAGCTGTAGTAGTCGTCGATACCGGCATTGAAAGTGCGGTAGTC
>CAYWWE010000222.1:0-2216 GCA_964461785.1 uncultured Bacteroides sp. | reverse complement strand
GTGATCAGTGGCAGCCACAGCCGTCGCCGCAAGGCTCCTCACAGCCGCATGAGTCGCCGTCGCCACAGTGATCGTGGTCGCAGCCGCAACCGCAGCCATGTGCCGGAGTGAGCTCCTCGGGAGTAGCGTCGCGGACGGTGATGATCGAGCCCTTGAAGCGCACGTCGGAACCGGCCAGAGGGTGATTGAAGTCCATCTTGACCTCGGTGGGAGTAACCTCCTTGACAACACCCGAGATGCGGAATCCGTCGGCGGTCATCATGGGCAGAACGGCACCCGGCTTGACAGTCTCCTCGTCAAACTTGCCGTCGATCTGGAACACATCGCGGGGCAGGGTGACCACCTGCTCGGGATCGGGCATACCGAACGCGTCGGCAGCCTTGACAGTCACGTCAAACTCGCCGCCCTTCTCCAGGCCGTCGATAGCCTCCTCGAGCGGACGGATCATGCCGCGCGTAACGCCAAACACGATCTTCTCCGGATCGGCGGTATCGGTCTGATGAACAAGCTCCTCCGAGCCGTCGGGATTAACTCGGTAGAGATCATAGCCGAGTTCTACGTATTTACCAGGTTGAATCTTTTCCATATCTATATCAGTTTTAATATTGTTCATAATTTACTTCAGTTATGTTACAACAAATTTCGTGCCACATTTGTTTGAAACCATACTGTCAGTAATGAATATCGGGCCGCGCAATGGTTAACAAACGTTAATCATTTGGCGATCTCCTTTTCAAAAGCCTAATTTTGACCCATCTAACACCCACAACATTATAGATGGCAAGAAAACGGATCTTCGCAATGCCCGCGCTCGCGTCCCTCGGCATGATGGCAGCCGGATGCACCGACACTCCGGCCGATGTGGCCGGGACATGGGAGAGCGAGATCTCTGAGCCGGCCCTCTTCCTCTCCGGCACCGAAAGACTGCACTTCAATCCCGACTCCACATTCGTGTCGACCAGCGAGATGAAATTCGAGCACGGCGACTCAACCCTGAGCAGCACGCTCGGCATCCGCGTGAGCATCAGTGGCGTCTGGGAGCAACCGGCCGATCATACCGTCACCATGGCCTACGACCCGGAGTCGCTTGAAGTGGACACCATCGCCGGCACATTCACGCTCCGCCACACAGGCGGCGACAGCGAAGCCACCCCCGACAGCATCCTCGCCCTCATGCGGGAGAACCTGTTCCACCACATCAGCGCCCACTACAAAGGTGCCTATGCCCACTACGATCCCACCGAATATGTCACCTTGACAGAGGTCAGAGTCAGCGGCAACCCGCCCACCCTCTCCGCAACCATAGGACCTATAAGGATCAAATGGATCAGCATCGGGAGCGACCAATAGCATAAACAGAATTTTTTGAGTAATTTTGCGGCACACTAATCCCACCCGGAGATGACACACCAATTCGATTATCTCGTAATAGGCTCAGGAATAGCCGGCATGAGCTTCGCGCTCAAGGCTGCTGCCAGCGGTAGCGTGGCTCTCATCTGCAAGACCCTCCTGCCCGAAGCCAACACCGCCCTGGCACAGGGAGGCGTGGCCTCCGTCACCAACCTCGAAGCCGACTGCTTCGAAAAGCATATCCATGACACAATGGTTGCCGGCGATCAGCTCTCTGATCCCGCAGCCGTGAAAAAGGTGGTCGAGGGGGCTCCCGGACAGATCAGGCAGCTTCTGGACTGGGGTGTCGACTTCGACCGCAAGGCCGACGGCAGCGGCGACTTCGACCTTCACCGCGAGGGTGGCCACTCAGAATTCCGCATCCTCCATCATGCCGACAACACCGGCTTCGAGATCCAGGAGAGCCTCATCGAGCAGGTGCGCAGCAACCCGTCGATCACCATCTTCGAAAATCACTTCGCGATAGAGATCATCACCCAGCATCATCTGGGCCGCATAGTCACCCGACGCACCCCCGACATCACCTGCTACGGAGCATACATCCTCAACTGCATCGACGGGCGGGTAGACAAATTCCTCGCCCGCGCCACGATCATGGCCACCGGAGGAGTGGGCGCCGTCTACATGACCACCACCAATCCCCTCGTGGCCACCGGCGACGGCATCGCAATGGTCTATCGCGCCAAAGGCACCGTGCGCGACATGGAGTTTATCCAGTTCCACCCCACGGCGCTCTATCATCCCGGCGATCGCCCATCGTTTCTCATCACCGAGGCCATGCGCGGCTACGGCGCAGTGCTCCGCAA
>CAYWWE010000221.1:0-2249 GCA_964461785.1 uncultured Bacteroides sp. | reverse complement strand
CGAAGGAACAGGAATTAGTGAGACAAATAATGAGACAAATGATGAGACAAATAAAGAACAAGGGTATATCGCGAGAAGAGGTACCACAAGAAAAGGGGAGTGGCAAATCCTTCGATCTCTTAATGTGAAAAAATAGCATCGTCACATGTGACAACGTAGAAGCTTCGCGGTGATTAGAGGCGGTGTTTGAGGCGGGTGTTGCGTCGGGCGACGGTTTGGTTGTGGATGGCGTAGGCGAGCGCTTTGGTGGTTCCCACAAGGACGCAGATTTTCTTGGCGCGCGTTATGCCCGTATAGATCAGGTTACGCTGAAGCATTACGAAGTGCTTCATTGTCACAGGCATAACTACGACAGGAAATTCCGAGCCCTGACTCTTGTGGATGGTCACGGCGTAGGCGAGCACCAGTTCGTCGAGTTCCGTAACGTCATATTCCACAAGTCGGCCATCGAAAGAGACGGTCAACGTGCGCTCGTTCGTGTCGACGCAGGTAATGTAACCGATGTCGCCGTTGAAAACGCTTTTGTCGTAGTTATTGCGGATCTGCATCACCTTGTCACCCTGTCGATAGGTGTAGCCGCCGCGTGTCAGCGAAGGACCCGACGGATTGAGCGCATTCTGCAGCTCGATGTTCAGATTGCTGGCTCCAACCGTGCCGCGTTGCATCGGAGTGAGCACCTGAATCTCCTTCGGCGGATAGCCGTAAGTCTTTGATAGTCGGTCGCGTACTAAGCTGATAATCAATCTTACAATCTCCTCCGGATTCTCCTGTTTTATGAAGAAGAAATCGGTGTTGTGGCCATTCTGGATATTCGGAAAATTGCCGGCATTGATGGCATGGGCGTTCATCACAATGCGACTCGTCTGGGCCTGACGGAAGATTCGCGTGAGGCGCACCACCGGAATCTTGTTGGAGTCGATGATGTCGCGAAGCACGTTGCCCGCGCCGACGCTGGGCAACTGGTCTATGTCGCCAACGAGAATCAGTCGCATCGTTTCTGTAATAGCCTTCAACAGGTTGTAAAACAGCAAGATATCAATCATCGAACATTCGTCTACAATCAATACATCACCCTCCAACGAATTCTCTTCGTTGCGCTTGTAGCCGTCCATCGGACTATATTCAAGCAGACGGTGAATGGTCTTCGCTTCCATACCTGTGGCCTCGGTCATGCGTTTGGCAGCGCGCCCCGTTGGCGCCGCCAGTAAAATTCTCCTCCCTCTCGCCTTGAAAGCCTCGATAATACCCTGTGTGGTAGTGGTTTTACCCGTACCGGGCCCACCGGTCAGTACCATGATTTTCGAGCTGAGAGCCTGCTCAATGGCAGCCTGTTGCACCTCATCGTAGACAATGCCCGACTGACTTGCTCCGTATGCCGCTTCCGGTTCAGCAGCCACGTTGTAATCCGCTGAATCATTGGTTGCAAGCAATGTTTTGAGGCGTTTGGCCGAGCCCTCTTCCGCATAATAGAATGGGGGAAGGTACACCACCTCGCTATCCTCGATCACGTCTTTCGACTCAATCATCGATTCGAGTGCTTCGCGCACCGACACTTCGTCGGCCTCAAGCAGTTTTGTGGCAGTCTCCACCAACTGTTGCGGTTCGGCGTAGACGTGGCCATCCTCGGCCAACTGATTGAGTGTGTAGAGAATACCGCTTCGGCAACGACGAGGGTCGTTCTTAACGTAGCCCATTTTCGAGGCTATGCCGTCGGCTGTCTTGAAACCAATTCCCCAAATGTCGTCGGCTAATTGATAAGGATTCTCCTTGACCTTTGCAATCGATTCCTTTTCGTATTTGCGGTAGATTTTTGCCGCGAAAGCTGTGCTCACGCCATAACCTTGCAGAAAAAACATCACCTCCTTGATATCTTTCTGCTTCTCCCAGCTCTCCTTTATGCGCTCAACCCGTTTCTTGCCAAGTTTTGGAACTTCCAAGAGCCTGTCGGGTTGATTGTCAATTATATCGAGAGTGTCTGTGCCGAATCTGCTTACGATGGCTTTGGCGAAGACCGGTCCGATACCTTTCACCAGGCCGCTACCGAGATATTTCTCGATGCCATAGATAGTTGCGGGCATTACCTCCGTCCATGACTCGACAACGAATTGCTGACCATATCTCGCATCTACGCGCCAGTCGCCGTCGCAGAGAAGCACCGAACCGACGGGTACGTCCAATAACGAACCAGTCAACGTCACGAGGTCCTTGTAACCCTTGACATTGACTTTCATCACCGACCAACCGTTTTC
>CAYWWE010000220.1:0-2283 GCA_964461785.1 uncultured Bacteroides sp. | reverse complement strand
CCAGCTCGGCGCGCCTATCTGATTTTCTTGCCATCTGGCGAAAAATGATTATCTTTGCAAAAAATTTTTTCCTTACGAAAAAACTACCCTCATCCATAGATGAAACACTTCAACGAATATAGCGGCTTCAACCTGTCGCAGATCAACAAGGAGGTTCTCGAAAAATGGCAGAACGAAGGCCTTTTCGAGCGCAGCATGACAGTCCGCGAGGGAAATCCCTCGTTTGTATTTTTCGAGGGTCCGCCCTCGGCAAACGGTATGCCGGGCATCCACCATGTGATGGCCCGCACCATCAAAGACATCTTCTGCCGCTACAAGACCATGAAGGGTTTCCATGTAAAGCGCAAAGCCGGATGGGACACCCACGGCCTGCCTGTAGAGCTTGGAGTGGAGAAGAGTCTCGGTATCACCAAGGAGGATATCGGCAAAAAGATCTCGGTGGACGAATACAATGCCGCCTGCCGCTCGGAGGTGATGAAATATACCCGCGAATGGGAGACACTGACCTCGCAGATGGGCTATTGGGTTGACATGACCGATCCCTATATAACCTACGACAACCGCTATATCGAGAGCGTGTGGTGGCTCCTGTCGCAGCTTTACAAGAAAGGTTATCTCTACAAGGGCTATACCATCCAGCCTTACTCACCCGCAGCCGGAACAGGCCTCAGCTCGCACGAGCTCAACCAGCCGGGCTGCTACCGCGACGTCAAAGACACCACCTGCATAGCTCAGTTCACCTGCACCGATCCCTCAGAGGCCATGCAGGGATGGGGAACACCCTGCTTCATAGCGTGGACCACCACCCCCTGGACCCTACCGAGCAACACGGCTCTCGCCGTCGGCCCCTCGATCGACTACAATATCGTGCGCACCTACAATCCCTATTCGGGCGAGAAGATCACCGTTGTGTGTGCCGATGCGCTCATGGGCTCGCTCTTCAGCTCCAAGGCTGCCGGAGTGCCTCTCGACGAATATAAGAAAGGAGACAAGGCGGTGCCTTATGAGGTTGTGGCCACGGTTAAGGGCTCTGATCTTGTGGGTCACCACTATCAGCAACTGTTCCCGTGGGTCAATCCCGGCGAGGGCGCTTTCCGCGTCATCCCCGGCGACTATGTCACGACCGAAGACGGTACGGGCATCGTCCATATCGCGGGCACTTTCGGTGCCGACGACCTCCGTGTGAGCCGCGCAGCAGGCGTTCCGCCTCTCCACCTCATTGACCGCGATGGCAATATCCGCCCGATGGTCGACCTCACCGGCCGCTACTTCCTGATCGACGATCTTGACCCTAAATTCGTGGAGGAGATGGTCGATGTTGAGGAATACGGCAAATGGCAGGGTCGCTATGTTAAGAATGACTACGACCCCGAGGCAACACCTGAAACGGAGACGCTCGACGTTGCTCTCTCGCTTGCTCTCAAGGCTGAAGGCAAAGCATTCCGCATCGAGAAGCATGTGCACAACTATCCACACTGCTGGCGCACCGACAAACCTGTGCTCTACTATCCGCTCGACAGCTGGTTTATCCGCTCCACCGCCGCGCGCGACCGCATGATCGAGCTCAACAACACCATCAAGTGGAAACCCGCCTCGACCGGCTCGGGCCGTTTCGGCAAGTGGCTCGAAAATCTTCAGGACTGGAATCTCTCGCGCTCGCGCTACTGGGGCACTCCCCTTCCCATCTGGCGCACCGACGATGCTTCGGAAGAGATCTGCATCGACTCTGTCGAGACTCTCTTCAACGAGATCGACCGCGCGGTGGAGGCCGGACTGATGAAGAGCAATCCCTATCGCGACCGCGGCTTCGTGCCCGGCGACTACTCGAAGGAGAACTACGAGCGTATCGACCTGCACCGCCCATACGTCGACGACATAGTGCTTCTCTCCCCCTCGGGCAAACCGATGCACCGCGAGGCCGACCTGATCGACGTGTGGTTTGACTCCGGCTCGATGCCCTACGCCCAGATCCACTACCCCTTTGAGAATAAAGAGGCATTTGACCGAGGCGATCTGTTCCCCGCCGACTTCATAGCCGAGGGTGTTGACCAGACGCGCGGATGGTTCTTCACGCTCCACGCCATCGGTACAATGGTGTTTGACTCCAACGCCTACAAGGCCGTGATTTCCAACGGTCTTGTGCTCGATCGCGAGGGCAACAAGATGTCAAAGCGCCTCGGCAATGCCGTCAATCCGTTCGAGACCATCGAGAAGTTTGGCTCCGATCCGCTCCGCTGGTACATGATAGCCAATTCGAGCCCGTGGGACAACCTCAAGTTTGAT
>CAYWWE010000219.1:0-2310 GCA_964461785.1 uncultured Bacteroides sp. | reverse complement strand
CCGGCACCATGAAAAGAAGCACGGCATTGCGCTCGATGTGGCGCAGGAAGCGGAGTCCGAGTCCCTTTCCCTCGCTGGCACCCTCGATGATTCCGGGGATGTCGGCCATGACAAACGAGCGGTTGTCGCGGTAGGGGACGATGCCGAGCTGCGGCTCCATGGTGGTGAAGGGATAGTCGGCTATCTTGGGGCGCGCGGCAGATATGGCCGAGAGCAGTGTTGACTTACCCGCATTGGGAAGGCCCACCAGACCTACATCGGCCAGCAGCTTGAGCTCCAGCACCACGGCCCGCTCTATGGCCGGTTCGCCGGGCTGAGCATAACGCGGGGTGCGGTTGGTGGCGCTCTTGAAGTGCCAGTTGCCGAGACCGCCGCGTCCGCCCTTGAGGAGCTTGATCTCCTCGCCGTCGTCGGTCACCTCGCAGAGATATTCGCCTGTCTCGGCATCAAACACTACGGTGCCGCACGGTACATCGACGATGACATCTTCACCGTCCTTTCCGAACGAGCGGCCTCCGGAACCGCTCTCGCCGTTGCCGGCAAAGATATGACGGCGGTATTTGAGCGGCAGGAGGGTCCACATATTGCGGTTGCCGCGCAGGATGATATGTCCGCCGCGGCCGCCGTCGCCGCCGTCGGGGCCTCCTTTAGGGATATACTTGGCGCGGTAGAAATGGCGCGATCCGGCGCCGCCGCGTCCTGAGCGACAGAGTATTTTAACGTAATCTATGAAATTTGAGTCGGCCATTTCCTGAAGTTTTGGTTATGAATCAAAGGAGCCGCGGGATGGTTGGCTGAGGTTTTTCCCGGCGGTGTCCTATCTATATAATGACTTTGACTGCCTAAAAGTTTGCATCTCTGAGAGGGGATGTCATCACGATGCTCACTGCCGGCTGATGAAGGTGGCGATGATCTGAAGCACCTCCGGAGAGATGGTCTCCGTGATCTGCCCGTATTCGCTGCTGTCGCCGGTCGTGGCATGTTGCAGGAGGTGGTTGAGCCCCTCCATCTGCCGGATCTCGACATCTTTGAGATGGCTTCGGAATGAGTCGAGATTGGCTGTGGCATCGACCTGAGTGTCTTTTGTCCCGTTGATGGCGAGCACCGGACAGGTTATCTTCGCAAGCGCTTCGGTGGGATCAAGGATCAGAAGAGTGTCGAAGTAGGCGTTGCGGGTCGAGTTGTTCTGCTTTATCGATTGAAGCACCGCGGCAGGGACATCGAGCGCTTTCTCCTTGCAAATAAGGTCGACATCGACCGGAGACGTGACACCGTCGCGCACCTGGTCGATGATGCGGTCGTAGAGGGTCGCGATGAGGATGGCTGATGATTCTTTCTGCTTGTCGGTGAACGGATATCTGTCAAGCGCCCGGCGGTTCTGGGCCAGTAGCGTTTCCTTTGCAGGAACAACCATTCCGGCAAGCGATACAATGAAATCGGGAGCATCTTCGGAGGCTGCGATGAGCACTGCAATCGTGCCGCCCTCCGAGTGGCCGAGAATACCCGTCTTTCCAAACCGGTTCATCTCTCTTACAAAACTGAGAGCGCTCTGCGCGTCGGTCCGGAAAGAGTCGATTGTAGCTTTCGGATAGTGGCCTTTTGACCGGGCCACACCGCGGTCGTCGTATCTGAAAGACGCTATCCCCTGTCGGGCCAGATAGTCGGCTATCACGGCAAATGGTTTGTGCTCGAAGATCTCCTCGTCGCGGTTCTGAGGGCCGCTGCCTGTCACCATCACTACGACCGGACAGTTGCTTTCAGCTCCTTGCGGCACGGTAAGGGTTCCGGCAAGTTCAGTCCCGTCTGCCGAGACAAACACGGTGTCGGTCTCCGTATAGGGATACGGTGGCTGCGGAGTCTGAGGGCGGCGCTCCGACAGCGGACGCTCCTCGGTCAGCGTCAGGGGTAGCCGGATACCGCGCTGTGAGAATGTGCCTTCGATCCTGTTGCCGTCGATGATCTTTCCGTCGTAGGCTGCGCCGAGGCTCTTACATTCCACGCTTACGCTGTCGGTCGAAATAAACAGAATGTCGAGCGGGAGGCCGGTGGTGTTTTGCATCGGCGAATCCATCGTGGCAGTGACAGTGCCGTCGGCATCCGCGAGAAAACAGAACACCAGCGGGAGGCGTGTAGATCCCAGAGCGAGCTCTCCGCGCCAGCGTCCGTCGAGCGCGATTACGTTGACCCATGCAGCCGCCGCAATCAGAACGGCCAGAAAATATCTCAGTTTCATAATCGGGTATCGGTTTATTCCACAAAGGTAGGAAATTCCGGCCTGTCCTGCAAATCCGCCGCCTGACGACTCCGGGG
>CAYWWE010000218.1:0-2390 GCA_964461785.1 uncultured Bacteroides sp. | reverse complement strand
GTCCACGCAAACGTATTCCGAAAACAGTACAAATTTACAGTGAATTCGGAATAGAATATATCTATATGAGACCAAGATCTAATGAAAGCGTCCTCAAAAAGCCTCAAAGTTGATCCATATCTATGCTATAATTCCAACATATTATTCTTATATCTAGTATTTTACATGCACCTTTTGGTTCTATTCCGGAAAAAGCGTAATTTTGCAGTAAATTCGGAATAGACAATGAAGCATTTCATCTACATTAAGCGCGACACATATCTGAACAAACTAATAGCACGTCGCGATAATGGCGAGGTCAAAATCATTACAGGACCTCGTCGATGCGGCAAATCATGGCTTTTAAGTCATATTTTCCGTGATTACTTACTCTCCGTCAATGTTAAGCCCGAGAATATCATAATGCTCGATTTCGACAAAGATGACGAAAGATATGACATTGACATCCTTGACCACAAGGCTGTCAAAGAATACATCTATTCCCTCATCAAAAGCGACACAGAGAATTACTATATCTTCCTTGACGAGATACAGGAGCTCGATAATTTTGAACGACTCGTTAACGGTCTCAACGGCCATGAAAACATTGACGTATATGTTACGGGAAGCAATTCACGCTTCCTTTCAAAGGACATACGAACAATATTCAGAGGACGCGGTGATGAGATCAGGGTCTTCCCACTCTCATTTAGAGAGTTTTGTCAGAGCAATCCAGAAAACATAAACGAGGCATGGAAAACTTATTATACGTTCGGTGGCATGCCACGCCTCCTACATTACAACGATAACGAGCAGAAAATCAACTACCTTCAGAATCTTTGGAATAAAACCTATATTGATGATGTGATTGAACGGAACAAGATTAAAAACGAACTTGCCATTTCAAGACTGGCAACCAGCCTATGCAGCTCAATCGGCTCACTGACAAACCCGCTGCGGATAGCCAACTCTCTCGAGAGTTTGCAGAAAATAAAAATCGACTCGAAGACCGTAGCAACCTATATTGACTATCTTGAAAACTCTTTTCTTTTTGAAAGCGCCGAGAGATATGACGTAAAAGGTAGACGATATTTCGAGACTACGAAAAAATACTATTGCACCGACGTCGGATTGCGCAACGCCCGCCTCAATTTCCGCCAGCAAGAACCCTCTCATATAATGGAAAACATCATATACAATCATTTGCGGGTGCTCGGCTATCTTGTTGATGTAGGCATCGTGGAAGTCCGGGAAACAAAGGATGGAAAATCAACCTATGCTCAACGGGAGATTGACTTTGTAGTTAATAAAGGAGATCAGAAATATTACATCCAGTCGGCTTATGCGATCCCTGATGAGGAGAAGCGACAACAGGAGTTGACGTCCCTGATCAAAGTTGCCGACTCATTTAAGAAGATAGTGGTGGTGGGCGATGACATCATGCCTTATACCGATGAAAATGGCATTTACTTTACTGGTATATTTGACTTCCTGTTGAAAGACGCTTGGGTGTAGCCCCCATACTAACGAATTGTAGGGATGCACCCTGGTGCATCCGATGCTGACGACAGGTGCAAACCTCGGGCGGGCGGGGTCGGACACATCAGGATGTGTCCATACATAACAATGCTCCCGGGGGCGCGTGCCTCCGGGAGCATCATATATTTCGGTATGTGGGGATCGGATTATCTTACGAGGATCTTGCGGGCCTGATTGCCTCGGCGCTCGATGTAGATGCCGGGAGCAAGACGCTGGCCGTCGGCCACGCGGATGCCGCCGATGGTGAAATATTCAACCGGGCCGTCGATAATGGCTGCATCCGCGTCGTTCGCGGGCGATTCTATGCCGCTTGTAGTGCCGCTCATCTCGCCGGTAAACCTGACATTGATCGGCGTATCCATCCATACCACATTGATAGTCATGTCGGCATATCCTTCGGCATCGATCGTGCCGCTCATCTTCACCTCAGCCTCGATTTGGCCGCCAAGCAGCTGCATCTTTTCGACATAGCCCTCGTAGGTCTTGGTGCCGTTGGCATCGGTGGTCACGGTCACATTGTCTACTCGGATATCGCCGAGAGACATGTCCAACACATCCAGGGTGAGATTGGGCAGGATGAAGGTTGCCGTCTCGCCGTCCTCGCTCGGAATGATGATGACTGAAGCGGGCATATTGTCGGCCAGTTCAGCCCCGGCCATATCGATGCTGAGATAGCCCTTGTAGAGCTCGCCCTCGGGGCCTTCGTTGCTGAAGCTGCCGTTGATGATAGTGCCGTTGTTGTCGTTGATGCCGAGCTCGAAGGCAGCCGATCCGTTGTCGCGGGTCTTGCCCGAGATAGACGCCAAGTAATAGCCGTCGGCCTCGGTGGCAACTTCCGTCTCCTCGAAGCGGTAGGTTATCACATTGCCCTT
>CAYWWE010000217.1:0-2423 GCA_964461785.1 uncultured Bacteroides sp. | reverse complement strand
GGGTATTTTTGGAGGTATCGCGGAAGTTGTGTAACTTTGCGATCTGAAGTAATTAATTCTACCGACGTGGTTTTCGCAGTAATTCTTGCAATCGTTTTGGTGGCCGCGGCCATCGTGGGATGGAACAAGGGCGCCATAGCCCAGATAGGCTCCATCGCCGCCGTTGTCGGAGCGCTGATCGTGTGCCGGTCGTTCGGCCCCGTGGCCGTGCCGCTTGTAGCCGGATGGCTCGGTGTCGACGAGCCCGGCCAGAGCGCCTGGAGCGACTATTCGGCCACCCTCCTTGCCTATGCCGGCATCTTCATGATAGCGTGGCTCCTGGTGTGGATGCTCACGCGGATGCTGCGGCAGGCTATCCATCTGGTCCATCTGGGCGTCATCGACCGCCTCGGCGGCTCGGTGTTTCTCGTGGCCAAATGGGTTCTGGTGGGCTCCATCCTGCTCAATCTGCTCAAGATCGTCCAGCCCGACGCGGCTGTTTTTGCCCATGCCGCCGGCTCTCCGCCCTGGCAGGCACCCCTTGTCGATGCCGTCCTCGCTTTTGCCCCGTGGCTATGGGGCTGCCTCGGCATCAACCTATAGGCCCTCACGGTTGTTATCCTTACCCAGACATCCCTTTCAATTCCCTCATAACATATCATAAATGAGCGAAAAAGCAACCAATGACCTCGACCCGACAATATCGTCGGCCACCGAGGGCGAATATAAATACGGTTTCACCACCGACATCGACACCGAGATCCTCCCGCCGGGACTGAACGAGGACACCATCCGCTTCATATCCCGACAGAAAGGGGAGCCCGAATGGCTGCTCGATTTCCGCCTCAAGGCCTTCCGCTACTGGCTCACCCTCACCCCGCCCACCTGGGCCCATCTCGATATCCCGCCCATCGACTTTCAGGCCATAAGCTACTGGGCAGCGCCGAAAAAGAAAGAAGGGCCCAAGAGCCTCGACGAGGTCGATCCGCAGCTGCTCGACACCTTCAACCGCCTCGGCATACCGCTTGAGGAGCAGAAAGCCCTTTCGGGCATGGCCGTGGATGCGGTGATGGACTCCGTGAGCGTCAAGACCACCCACAGGCAGAAACTCGCCGAGCTCGGCATCATATTCTGCTCCATCTCCGAAGCGGTCAAGGACTATCCCGACCTCGTTCGCCGCTATCTCGGCTCGGTGGTGAGCTACCGCGACAACTTCTATGCCGCGCTCAATTCAGCCGTGTTCTCCGACGGCTCTTTCGTCTACATCCCCAAGGGTGTGCGCTGCCCGATGGAGCTCTCCACCTACTTCCGCATCAACGCCTCGGGCACCGGCCAGTTCGAGCGCACGCTCATCGTGGCCGACGACGATGCCTACGTCAGCTATCTCGAAGGCTGCACCGCCCCGATGCGCGACGAAAACCAGCTCCACGCAGCCATCGTGGAGATCATTGTCGAGGATCATGCCGAGGTCAAATACTCCACAGTCCAGAACTGGTATGCCGGCGATGCCGAGGGGCGCGGCGGCGTCTACAACTTCGTGACCAAGCGCGGACTCTGCCGGGGCGACTTCTCTAAGCTCTCATGGACTCAGGTTGAGACCGGATCGGCCATCACATGGAAGTATCCGTCGTGTGTCCTGGCCGGCGAAGGTGCGATAGGTGAATTCTATTCCGTGGCCGTGACCCGCGGGCGCCAGCAGGCCGACACAGGCACAAAGATGATCCACACCGGCCGCAACACCCGATCCACCATCGTCAGCAAGGGTATCTCGGCCGGACACTCGCAGAACGCCTACCGCGGTCTGGTCAAGATCGCTCCCGGAGCCGACGGATGCCGCAACTACACCCAGTGCGACTCGCTCCTGCTCGGATCCGACTGCGGCGCCCACACGTTCCCCTACGTCGACGTGATGAACCCCACGGCCGTGGTCGAGCATGAGGCCACCACCTCCAAGATCTCCGAAGATCAGCTTTTCTACTGCAACCAGCGCGGCATTCCCACCGAGGAGGCCGTCGGGCTGATAGTCAACGGCTATGCCAAGGAGGTCATGAACAAGCTCCCGATGGAGTTTGCCGTCGAGGCCCAGAAGCTGCTGGCCATCTCGCTCGAAGGCTCGGTTGGCTGATCACCCGTCTTTTTTCCTTTCCCATTAACCCATCCCCGATCATCCCCCATATATATCATTCCCGTGAAACTACTCGAAGTATGCAATCTCCACGCCGGCATCGAAGGCAAAGAGATACTCAAAGGCATCAACCTCTCCATACGCCCCGGCGAGATCCACGCCATAATGGGTCCCAACGGCTCCGGCAAGAGCACCTTCAGCTCGGTCCTCGCCGGCAACCCTGCATTTACCGTCACAGAAGGCTCCGTCCGTCTCGACGGCAAGGAGCTGCTCGGCCAGGATCCCGAGACGCGCTCCCACGAGGGCCTGTTCCTCTCCT
>CAYWWE010000216.1:0-2473 GCA_964461785.1 uncultured Bacteroides sp. | reverse complement strand
GACCCACCTGAATCTCCTTGCGCGAAGTATAACCGTCGCAGGGAGCCACGATCACGCAATATGACAGATTGAGCTCGGCCATGTCGAGAAGGGCCTTGGCAAGCTCGATGCCCGCCTCGTTCTGGGCTATACGCTGGCGTGTTTCGTCAACCACCGACGAGGTGGCCGTGCTCTGGCGCGACAGCATCTCGTAGCGTGCTTTCTTGGCCTCGTAGTCGGTCTTCACGGCATCATGTTGCTGCCGGGTCACGGCCTCCTGGGCCAGCAGGCTTCTGTAGCGCTCATAGTCGGCCGCCGCCATCTCCATCAGCACCTTGGCCTCGGCGATCGACGCCCGGGTCACGGCGGCGTTGGCCGATGCGACACCCACGCTGCGACCCGCAACCTCGCGGGCCGCCTGGGCATTTTCGTAATCGGCACGGGCCTGCGCCACTCTCAGGCGCATATCCGAGTCGTCGATGATGACCAGCGTATCGCCCTTGCGCACCGGTTCAAACTCATTGAAACGTATCTCCCTCACATAGCCCTGGACGCGGCTGTTGACCGGCACTATCTGCTGGCACACCTGCGCATTGTCCGTAAACTCCACCCGGCCGAGATGGACGAAGCGGCTGTAGACCCACACGGCTGCGACCGCTATCACGGCCAGTGTCACGATATATGAGATGATTTTCTTACTGCGGTGGTTCATATCTTTCCTGAAGTGAAGAGTAGTTTATAGTAATAGTAGATGATGTTGATGCGGGCATTGACAAGCTGCTGCTCGGCATCGAGTTTTGAGTTGGCGGCATCGAGCATATCGGTGATCAGAGCCATGTCCGACGAGTAGCGGGTCGCGGTGGTGCGATAATTGCGGTCGGCGAGCTCAACGCTCTTCTGCTGCGTCTTGAGCTCCTCGTATGCTTCGAGATAGCGGATATAGTCGGCCCTCACGTCCATGCTCACCGACTCTCCTGCGGCATCGAGCCGCTCGGCAGCCTGTAGCGTCGCGGCCTTGCTCCGGGCCATCTCGCGGTTGTTCTTATACAGCGACGAGATATTATAGCTCACCCCCAGCCCTACAAACCAGTAGCTCAGGTTGCGGTTGATGGGAGGCACCTCTACGAGGATCGGGCCGTCGATGGTCCACCCCGCTTTGAGCCCGATCTTTGGGAGCCGTCCGCTCCTGACGAGCGATTCGGCCTTACGGTTTATGTCCACCTCCGTGCGGGCCAGCTTGAGCGTGGGCGCATTGAGGTCGGCCTCCTGCTGCCACCAGTTCTCGGCAGCTACAGTCAGTGATCGGTCGAGGATAGCTGTGTCAGGCACTATCTCAGTGTCATCGGGCAGGCCGGCTGTAACCACGAGGTTGTTATTCAGAATTTTAAGGATATTGTCGATCTTGACTCTCTGGAGCTCGAAGTTCGACACCAGCAGCTCATAGCGGGTGATGTCGTTTCGCAGAGCCACCCCTTGATCATAGCGTGCCTGCATCTCGGCAAGCACCTTGCGCGCCTGGGCGAGGTTGCTGTCGACCACCCCGCGCAGATTGCCATACTTATAGATGTCGAGATAAAACCCTGCGAGGCGGAAGCGGATATTGTCGCGTTGCATCTCCGTGGCATATCGCGCAGCCGTGAGCTTGAGGCTGGCGAGCTCGATACCGCTCGTGATAGCTCCGCCGGAATAAACCGGCTGGGTGATGTTGACGGCCAGTCCTGACCCGAAATGAGGGATCGGCGCCTTCTGATAGTCGGAGAAATCACGTCGGGTGGTGAAGCCGTCGCCTATAAAACTGAGCGAGAGCGAGGCATCGATGTCGGGCAGACGGCTGCCGCGGGCCACATCTATCTCCCTTGCAGCCACATCCTCGGCGGTAAGAAATGGGCGGAGCTGGGCGCTGCGTGTCTCGGCGATCTCAAACAGATCCTCGATGGTCATGACCTTGCGTGTCTGCCCCACGGCACACACTCCGCCGCTCAGCAGGGCTACACACAGCAGCCCCCTGAGCAATCGTTGATTGTTCATTAGGAATTTGTTTCTGAAAAAAAATGCGTGAAAAGAATGGATCAACGATGGCGGCACCCTCCCGGCACCGACGCATCACGCTGTCATACAGCCCTCAGGATCGGAGCCGTACTCTTCCAGTTTTCAAGAAAGCCCCAGTTCATCACAACCGGAGCCGACGTGACATTTGATAATGTGATACAGGTCATTTACAGAGCGGCTCTGGATAAACCGCACCGCAAAATTACAAATTTTCCGCCCTCCCCGTGCCTCCCCACCCCTCAAAAATTTCCACGAATATCTCAAACTTACTCCACAAATGCAAATGCACAATAAATCCCCTTTCCCCAGAGCTTTTTATTTGCACATAAAATCACCTTATGCTGTAAATCGCTTTCAATCAGCGAGTTTTTATTTGCGCAGAAAATCCATCCCGACTCGTTTCCACAGCTCTCTCTTTTAAGCTGATATTAGCTAACCAACCGTG
>CAYWWE010000215.1:0-2481 GCA_964461785.1 uncultured Bacteroides sp. | reverse complement strand
AAAAACGGACGTTAAATTTATACCTGTAACCGACAACAATAACATATCATTAACAAACCAAAATCAGATGAAAAAACAATTTTTCATTCTTATGGCATTGATGGTCTGGGTGATAAGTGCCTGGGCTCAGGGACGCACCATTCAGGGTGTTGTCCTTAATGCCGAGGACAACGAGCCCATCATCGGTGCGTCTGTCTTAGTCAAAGGCACGCATCTCGGCGCGTCGACCAACATCGACGGTAAGTTCACCATCAACCTCACCGTGAAAGGGACAACCCTCGTCGTCTCGTATGTGGGTATGGAGACCGTTGAGGTTCCCATCACTCCCGGAGAGATGGAGATCAAGCTCAAATCTACCTCAACAAGCCTCGACGAGGTTGTTGTCGTGGCCTACGGCACAGCTTCAAAGGAGTCGCTCACCGGCTCCGTGGCCGTCGTAAACGCTAAGGAGATCGAACGCCGTCCGGTCAACTCCATTACCTCCGCCCTCGAGGGTAGCGCACCGGGAGTACAGATCTCGAGCAGCACCGTAGCCGGCCCCGGCGGCTCGCCCGCCATCCTTATCCGCGGCATCAACACCGTAAACGGCACAAACGCCCCTATTTATGTGCTCGACGGCGTGATCTACAACGGCCCTATTGCAGATATCAATCCCGATGATGTTGAGTCGATGTCGGTGCTCAAAGACGCAGCCTCATGCGCTCTTTACGGCTCAAAGGGTGCAAACGGCGTTGTGCTCATCACCACCAAGAAAGCCCGCAACAAATCGCGCGTTGACGTTACCCTCAAGATCAACCAGGGTATCTACGAGCGCGGCCTGCCCTTCTACGACCGCCTCGGCACCAACCAGTGGATGGAGACCTCACTCCTCTCGCTGACCAACGGCCAGTATTCGCTCGCCTCAAACAAGCTGTCGCTCGACGAAGTGCGCAAATCGCAGATCGACAACTTCTTCGGCAATGCCGGCGTATGGAACGTATATGGCGACCACACCCCCGCTCAGATCTTCGACGCTCAGGGCAAAGTGGTCCTCAATCCCCTCCCCGCCTACAACGACCTCAACTGGTGGGACAGCTTCTCGCAGACCGGCTACCGTCAGGAATACAATGTATCGATCGCCGGCGGCTCCGATAAATGGAACGCCTATGTATCGACAGGTTACCTAAAATCTCAGGGCTATCTGATCAACACCGACTTCGAGCGCTTCTCCAACCGCATAAACGTTAGTGCAACCCCCACAAACTACTTCCGTGTAGGAGTAAACGCAAACATCGGCTACCAGAAATCACAGGATGACGATGTTGATTCCGACAACCTCGGCACAACAAACAACCCCTTCAACTATACCTATCGCGCCCCGGTGTTCCCGTACTACAACCACGACGTTGCCACCGGCGCCCTGATCTACGACGAAAAAGGCCAGAAAGAGTGGAACACTACCCCGGGCTACACTCCCTATGAGAGCAACATAGCCTATCTGACCCGCTCGAACTCAAACAAGTACGACCGCCTCACCGCTTCTCTCTCGATGAATGCAGCGGTAATTCTCCCGTATGGATTCGAGCTCTCGCTCCGCGGCGATATGTTCCGCTCCAAGCAGACCTACCGCAGCTTCGGCAACCCCTGGATCGGCTCGGCATCGGGCTTCGGACGACTCAGAGTGACCAACTACAACACCAAGACCTACACCCTGATGGAGGCCCTCACATGGCGTCATACCTACGGCAATCAGGAAGTCGACGTTCTTCTCGACCACGAAAACTATTCCTACGACTACGGCTACGACTATGTTCAGGCAATGAATATGGTGTTTACCAACGGCCCGCGCGAACTCACCAACTTCACCGACAGCGAAGGCTACAGCGCATACCACATCCAGCGCACCACCGAATCTTATCTCGGTCGCGTACGTTGGAATATGGATCAAAAATACTTTGCCGAAGCATCTCTGCGCCGCGATGGTACATCCCGCTTTGCCAAGGAATCACGCTGGGGTACATTCTGGAGCGTCGGTGCAAGCTGGATCCTCAGCAAGGAAGCCTTCCTCAAGGATCTCGTATGGCTTGACAACCTCAAGCTCCGCGCCGCCTACGGCACTGTAGGTCAGGACGCCGCAGCAAGCTCATACGCCTATTGGTCGCTCTACGCTCAGCGCGCCGCCCGCGTTGACAGTCAGCTCGTGATGTCGCCCTCACAGCTCGGCAACGACAAGGCAAAATGGGAGAGCACCAACACTCTCGACATTGCTGTCGAAGGCAATATGTTCAACAACCGCCTCAGCTTCTCCGTGGGCTACTTCCTCAAGAAAAACGCCGATCTTCTCTACAACGTCAGCCAGCCCATGTCGGCCGGCGGTACATGGTCGGGCGGCACATGGTCTATCCTCACCAACATCGGCACCATGCAGAATGTAGGTTGGGAACTTCTCGTTAAAGGCGACGTGATCCGCACCAAAGACTTCACTTGGGGACTCAATGCCGA
>CAYWWE010000214.1:0-2519 GCA_964461785.1 uncultured Bacteroides sp. | reverse complement strand
GCAAGATTACGGTCGAGCGCTTCTTCGGCGGCGTGAACCGTCAGGAAAAGCAGCAGGAATTTCTCAAGAACCATCCCGTGGAGGGTGTGAACGACTAATCATTATGGCAGCAGATATTCAGGAAATTATCTCCAAGACAGCTCCCGAGGCCACTTTTGAAAACGGCCCTGACAACATTCTGACCATCACTGTGCCCGATGCCCGCTGGCACGAGGTGGCCCGCACTCTCCGCGATGACCCCGCGCTCGGTTTCGACTTCCTTGTGACCATCGTCGGTATGGACTGGAAGGACTCCCTGGGATGTATTTACTATCTCACATCCACACGCCGCAACGTGACCGTTGCCGTGAAGGTTGCCACAACTGACCGCAAGAACCCTATGCTCCACAGCGTGAGCGATCTCTGGGCCATCGCCGGAATCTTCGAGCGCGAGGTTTACGATTTCTTCGGAATCATCTTCATCAACAATCCCGACATGCGCCGCCTCTTCCTCTCGATCGACTGGAAGGGATTCCCCCTGCGCAAGGACTATGATAACTCGCCCAACCTCCCGGTGTCGACCGAAAGCGAGCGCCAGACCGACTTCACTCAGTCGTGGGTCGAGCTCCCCGGCGGCAAGATCGAGAAGCGCGAGCCGAGAATTTTTGAAGAAAACGATTTCGTTGTCAACATCGGTCCGCAGCACCCCGCCACTCACGGCGTGCTCCGTTTCCGCACCGCTGTCAATGGCGAGGAGATCAAGAAAATCGACGTCTACATGGGCTATATCCACCGCGGTATTGAAAAAATATGCGAGGGACTTGCCTATCCCCAGACGCTCCATTTCATGGACCGAATGGACTATTTCTCGGCCCATCCCTATCACCACTGCCTCTGCATGACCATAGAGGAGGCTGCCGGTATCGAAATCTCGCGCCGCGCACAAGTGATCCGCGTCCTTATGGATGAGCTCTCCCGCATCGCATCCCATTGCCTCTTTATCGGCACTTACTGCATGGACCTTGGTGCCACGACGATGCTCTTCTACACTCTTCGTGTCCGCGAGCAGATCCTCGACATCATGGAGAAGACCTGCGGCGCCCGCATGACATTCAACTATGAGTGTATCGGTGGCGTGATGCAGGATCTCGCACCCGACTTTGTAGAAGATGTCCACAAGCTCCTCGACGTGCTCCCCGCCAATATAAAGGAATACAACAAGATCTTCACAGGCAATGTGATAGCCGAAAACCGCATGGAAGGCGTAGGCGTCCTCACCCGGGGCGATGCCATCTCCTGGGGTGTGACCGGTCCTTCTGGCCGCGCTTCAGGCTGGGCTTGCGATGTCCGCAAGACCGATCCCTATTCCATCTACTCCGAGCTTCAGTTCGACGAGATCGTCCGCACGGAGGGCGATGCAATGGCCCGCTTCAAGGTGCGCATGGACGAGATGGAACAGAGCGCACGCATCATTGCCCAGCTCATCGACAATATCCCCGAAGGTGAGATCTGCGTGAAGGTGCCCAAAGTGCTCAAGCTGCCCCAGGGTCACTGGTTCCGCCGCGTTGAGGGTTGCCGAGGCTCGTTTGGCATCTTCATCGAGAGCGACGGCACCACTTCTCCCTATCGCCTCAAGATCGCGCCTCCATGTCTGCCTGCAGCCGCTGTTGTCGACCACATCACCCGCGGAGCAAAGATCGCAGACCTCATCACCATCGGTGGCTCAATGGACTATATCGTGCCTGACATCGACCGCTGATTTTCTCCTTCATCACCAAAAGCCAATCAATTCATTCTCACAAGCGATAAGCTATGTTTGACTTCTCACTGCTCACCAACTGGATCCACGGGTTTCTGACTTCGTTCATGCCCGACTGGCTGGCTGTCACCACCGAGTGCGTGGTAATAGGTGTCGTCCTGCTCCTGCTCTACGCCCTTCTGGCTCTCTTCTACATATACTTCGAGCGTAAGGTCTGTGCCGCGTTCCAGTGTCGTATCGGTCCCGACCGCGTCGGCCCCTGGGGTCTGCTTCAGAGCTTTGCCGATATGTTCAAGATCCTCATCAAGGAGCTTATCTCCCTGAAATATATCGACAAGTTCCTCTTTGCTCTCGCTCCTTATCTTGTCATCCTCGCCTCGATGCTCTGTTTCGCTGTGCTCCCCTGGGGCAACGGTCTTCAGATCATTGATTTCAATATCGGCATCTTCTTCCTGATCGCCTGCTCGTCGATTGGCGTTCTCGGTATCCTCCTCGCCGGTTGGTCTTCGGCCAACAAGTTCACCCTCATCGGCGCTCTCCGTTCGGGCGCTCAGATGGTCAGCTATGAGCTTTCGATAGGACTGTCGGTGCTCACAATGGTGGCATTCGCAGGCACAATGTCGGTTGGGGGCATCGTTGAGGCCCAGAGCGATCTGTGGTTCATCATCAAAGGTCATATCCCCGCCATCATAGCATTCATCATCTACCTCATCGCAGGCACAGCCGAGACCAACCGCGGCCCGTTTGACCTTCCCGAGGCCGAGAGCGAGCTCACCGCCGG
>CAYWWE010000213.1:0-2546 GCA_964461785.1 uncultured Bacteroides sp. | reverse complement strand
CGCTCACCTCGACACTGCCAGTGTCGCGCTCTAGCCAGATGAGCTAATACCCCGATCTTTTGCCGGCGGGAAGTGGTTGACTTCCGTTTTGCGCTGCAAAGTTATGGACTTTTGGTGAGTCTACCAAATTTTTTATTCATTTTTTGACGCGGGTGGCGTAATTATTTTCTGAAGGCGGGCAGAGGAGGGGGAGGGGAGTCGATTTTACGCTTTTGGGCGGGGAAAGATAAAAGTTGCTTTGGTAGTGAGGGGAAAAGTTATTACCTTTGCCGAAAATCAATCACTCTATCAACAGTATATAGATTACCATGAAATTACGTTTGCTTGCTTTGGCAGCTGTCTCGGCTGCTTCCCTGAGCGTAATGGCAGCCCCGGATGTGCCCGAATCGGGAGCTAAGACCGGTGGCATCTCCGACGCTACTCTTGAGGCGCTCCGTGCGTCGTATCAGCCCACGGCTTCCGATAAGGCTATCTACAACGCCATCTCCAACAATGATATAAACGATCTTGTCATCAATACTGACGCCCGCCGTCAGCGTCCCGACTACAAGTTCAGCCACCGTGTTCCCTCAAAGGGTATCACCAACCAGCTCTCGAGCGGCCGCTGCTGGCTCTTTACCGGCCTCAATGTGCTCCGTGCCCAGATGATGGCCGCCAACAATCTGCCCGAGCTCAAGCTCAGCCAGAACTATCTCTTCTTCTTTGACCAGCTCGAGAAGAGCAATCTCTTCCTCCAGAGCGTGATCGACAATGCCGGCGAGCCTATCGACTCGCAGAAGAACACATGGCTGTTCAGAAACGCTATCGGCGACGGCGGCCAGTATACCGGTGTGGCCGACCTGATCACCAAGTATGGCGTTGTGCCCGCCGAGGTGATGCCTGAGACGAACAGCTCCAACCGCACCTCGACCATGCGCAGCCTGCTCAACCTTAAGCTGAAGGAAGATGGCCTCGAACTCCGCAAGATGGTGGAGGACAAGGCTTCGGCCGAGGCTGTCGAGAGCCGCAAGACCGAGATGCTCGCCGAGATCTACCGCATCCTCGCCCTCAATCTCGGTGTGCCCCCCACCGAATTTGAGTGGACTGCCCGCAATCCTAAGGGTGAAGTGGTGTCGACCGCTACCTACACTCCCCAGAGCTTCTACCGCACCTTTGCCGGCAATGACCTGCAGGGCGACTATGTGATGCTCATGAACGATCCTTCGCGCCCCTACTGGCAGCTCTATGAGATCGACCTCGACCGCCACACCTACGACGGCCACAACTGGACCTACATCAACCTCCCCATCGAGGAGATCAAGAAGATGGCCATAGCCTCGATCAAGGACTCGACCGCCATGTATTTCTCCTGCGATGTAGGCAAGCAGTTTGACCGCAAGGCCGGCATCCTCGACGTCGACAACTACGACTACGGCTCGCTCCTGGGCGTAAACTTCGGCATGGACAAGAAGCAGCGCATCCAGACCGGCGCATCGGCATCGTCACACGCCATGACTCTCGTGGGCGTTGACCTCGACAAGAACGGTAAGCCCACCAAGTGGCTCGTGGAGAACAGCTGGGGCCCCGGCGCCAACGACGGCCACCTCATCATGACCGATCCCTGGTTTGACGAGTATATGTTCCGCGTGGTTGTCGAAGACAAGTATCTCACCCCTGCCGCCCGCAAGGTGCTCGATCAGACTCCCATCCTGCTCCCGGCCTGGGATCCGATGTTTGCTCCCGAAGACTGACATTCTGGCAGACGTGCCCGCCCGGGCGTGTCAGAAACACCATAACAAGTGCGTCCGACCTCGAACCGTCGGGCGCATTTGTGTGTTATCCCTAATGAAAAAGATCAGAAGCCGCCCGATAAAGCGGGGTTGGCACGCTCTTTGCTAATCATCTATCGGCGGATCCGCCCCACGGATCCGGATTTATCAACATGAAATATTAACCAAATAAAAATATATAAGTTCCCATGAATATCAAACCGCTGGCCGACCGTGTGCTTATCGCTCCCACGGCCGCAGAAGAAGTGACAATGGCAGGTATCATCATCCCCGACTCCGCTAAGGAGAAGCCCCTTCAGGGCAAGGTGATCGCTGCCGGTCAGGGCACCAAAGATGAAGAGATGGTAGTTAAACCGGGCGACAATGTGCTCTACGGCAAGTATGCCGGCAACGAGGTGACTATCGACGGCGAGAAGTATATCATCATGCGTCAGAGCGACATCTTCGCCATCATCGAAGGCTGATCGCATCCCGAGTCCCTTATCCCTGCAGGCCATCGGGCCTGTGCATGTCACATCTAATCTGATAAATTCATACAATTACTGAAATGGCAAAAGAAATAAAATTTGAAATAAAGGCTCGCGAAGAGCTTAAGAAAGGTGTCGACGCTCTTGCCGACGCCGTAAAGGTAACCCTCGGCCCCAAAGGCCGCAATGTAATTATCGAAAAGAAATTCGGTGCTCCCCACATCACCAAAGACGGTGTGAGCGTTGCCCGCGAGGTGAGCCTCGAAGATCCTTTCCAGAACATGGGCGCACAGCTCGTCAAGGAGGTAGC
>CAYWWE010000212.1:0-2560 GCA_964461785.1 uncultured Bacteroides sp. | reverse complement strand
TTTTGGGGGAGGTCAACTCCCACTATGCGTACTGCCATATAAACTTGATGACTAATTTTTTTGCAAAAGTAGTAAAAATTCAGCCTTGACGCTGCTTATATTTAGGATTTTTCTTGTTGATGACGTAAAGACGGCCCTTGCGGCGGACAATCTTCGAGTCCGGGGTGCGCTTTTTTACTGAAGCTCTGACTTTCATGATGATTATGCTATTTTTTCGTTATGTTATTGCTGTGTCGTGAGTTAGGAGGCGTCGGAGAGGTCTATGTCACTTGTATCGGAACGCTATGCGGCCCTTCGAGAGATCGTAGGGCGACATTTCTACCCTCACCTTGTCGCCGGGAAGAATTTTGATGTAGTGCATACGCATCTTGCCGGAGATATGAGCGGTGAGTTCGTGTCCGTTTTCAAGTTCGACGCGGAACATCGCGTTGCTGAGGGCCTCGACGATGACTCCGTCCTGTTCTATTGCTGCTTGTTTTGCCATATAGGATCTTCGGAATGAATGAAGCTGAATATTAAGTGTCAGATAAATCTGTCGCCAAGCACCTGGGCGACATAGTCGAAGGTGGTGAGCACCTCGGTCTCGTCGTCGTGGATGGCCAGCGTATGTTCGTAATGGGCCGACGGACGGCGGTCGCGCGTGCGGCATGTCCAGCCGTCGCGTTCGATGACTACATTGCGCGAGCCCATGTTGACCATCGGCTCGATACAGATGCACATGCCGTTGCGGATGACGGGGCCGATGCCGCGGCGACCGAAGTTGGGCACTTCGGGATCCTCGTGCATCTTGGCTCCTATTCCGTGGCCGCACATCTCGCGGACTATCGAGTAGCCGCGGCGCTCGCAGTAGGTCTGGATAGCGTTGGAGATGTCGCCGATACGGTGGCCGGGGCGGCAGGCCTCGATACCGACATAAAGCGACTCCTTGGTCGTGCGGAGGAGATCCATTGTCTTGGGATCGACTTCGCCGATGGGGAATGTGTAGCACATATCGCCACAGAAACCTTCGAGCTCGACAACAGTGTCGGCACCGAAGATATCGCCATCGCGCAGCTCATACTGCGACGGGAATCCGTGGACAACAATCTCGTTGACCTCACAACACACAGTGCCGGGAAAGCCGCCGTAGCCCAGACAGGCAGGGATGCCGCCGTTGTCGCGGATAAACTCGCGGGCCACAGTGTCGATTTTGCGGGTGGTCACTCCCGGGAGCGCCCACTTGGCTATCTCGCCAAGTGTGCGGCTCACGAGGGTGGCTGCGTTGCGCATGAGCTCGAGTTGCTCAGGTGTCTTGAGATATATCATCGCGGATCAATGACAGACAGATTGATTCAAACTGGCCATATATTCAGCGGCAGGCATCAATAGACGTTGCCGGTGGTGCGGCCCTTGATTTTACCGTCGCGCATGAGCGAGTCGTAGTGGTGCATCATCAGATGGCTCTCGATCTGCTGGAGAGTGTCGAGCACTACACCGACGAGAATCAGGAGTGATGTGCCGCCGAAGAACTGCGCGAAATTCTGGCTTACGCCGAAGAAGCGTGCGAAGGCAGGGAGGATAGCCACGATTCCGAGGAAGATCGAACCGGGGAGCGTGATGCGCGACAGGATCGAGTCAAGATACTCCGCGGTCTTCTTGCCGGGCTTGACGCCGGGAATGAAGCCGTTGTTGTTCTTGATGTTTTCAGCGATGTCGTTGGGGCGGACGGTAACAGCGGTGTAGAAGTAGGTAAACGCTACGATAAGGATAAAGTAGACGAAGTTGTACCAGAAACCGTTGATATCGGAGAATGCTGCAACGAAACCGCTTGTCGAGCTGGTGCTGAAACCGGCAAGAGTGATCGGAATAAACATGATGGCCTGAGCGAAGATGATGGGCATCACACCGGCAGCATTGACCTTGAGAGGGATATACTGACGGGCGCCGCCATACTGACGGTTGCCGACCATGCGCTTGGCATACTGCACAGGTACCTTGCGGGTGCCCTGGACGAGGAGCACTGCACCTACCGTAACGGCAAAGAGCAGGATGAGCTCGACCACAAACATGATCAGACCGCCCTGTGAACCGGTCGAGCCGGGAAGGCGCGACATGAACTCGAAGCTGAGAGCCTGAGGCAGACGGGCAATGATACCCACGAGGATGATGAACGAGATACCGTTGCCTATACCGCGGTCGGTGATGCGCTCACCGAGCCACATGATGAACATGGAGCCGGCAGCAAGGATCACGGTAAGGTAAGCGATGGTCCAGAAACCCATTTCTGAAGCGCCGCCTGCTGCTGCCACCTGGATGCGTATGTTGACCAGGAAGGCAGGGCCCTGAAGCAGAAGGATCAGGACGGTGAGGTAGCGGGTATATTGGTTAAGTTTCTGGCGGCCGCTCTCACCTTCGCGCTGCATCTTCTGGAACGAAGGGAGCACCATGCCGAGAAGCTGTATCACGATCGAGGCCGTGATATATGGCATGATACCGAGGGCGAAGATCGATGCCTGAGAGAAGGCACCGCCCGAGAACATATCGAGGAGCTGCATCAGACCGCTCTTGTTGGTGAAGTTGC
>CAYWWE010000211.1:0-2571 GCA_964461785.1 uncultured Bacteroides sp. | reverse complement strand
TCCACACAAGCAAGCCGTCCAAATTTTGGACGGCTTGCTTTTTCTATGGCTTATCTGCCTTCGTGTACAATTGTACTTTCGGTGAAATCCGTTTGTTCTTGGGCAGGAGTTAAAGTCTGATTTTTAGTATGGTGGGAGCAATCGCTGGCGACTCAACCTTCACGAGATAAAGTCCGGCAGGAAGGAATGACAGTGATACCTCCTCCGATACGATTTCCGATATGGCTACAATCCGGCCTTCGGGTGAGTACACGATGATGGTGCCTCCTATGGCATCGCTATTCACCCGCACGCTTGTCGATGCAGCGTCGTAGCGGGCACCGGAGTCATTGACTATCGCCGCTATCCCGTCTGTGCCGAAGTCGGTGAGCATAGGTTCGCCCATGATGGATGCCAGATACACCTCCAAGGCTGTGTAGCCTTGCGAATTAACGAGATTGTTGTCTGCTGTCAGAGGATCAAGGCCGTTGGCGCTCTCCCACTCGTCGGGCATTCCGTCGCCATCAGTATCGACCGGCACAGTGTAGTCCGTGCTGTATGCAAAGAAACCTTCGGCATCCGCCTCTGTATCGATAATTCCCTTGCCGGCTCCGGCTTTGCCACCATACGTGGCTGTTCCTGCGGCCACTTCGGCGGCTATACGTGCCTCCACCTTGTCGCGGTTGATAGTGCCAGCATGCGCCACGACATCCGCGAATGCGTCGTCCGCGCTGTCGATATCATATAGCATATAGTCCTCAGGCACATACAGACCTATGAGTGCGGCCCTTGTGTATTTGTAATATGGAGTTTGTGTGACGATGCGCTGGTCAGATCTGATATCAGACAATTTATACACCTCGGCCTCCATTGCCGTCCAGTTGTCGGCTGTGGCCGATGGGAAGCGGTCGGCCACGTTGCCTGCGACATACCATTTGGCGGGAGCCCATGAAGTGGCGCCGGAACGGGCATAACTTGAATTGACGAAAGTCACGCGACTTGTGTTGGAATAAGGCCCTGCCTTGTAGTAATTGTTGATGAAATTGCAATCATGGGCTGAGTTAAGGCCATTATATTCCTGGATGTTGGCTGTGTTCTCTCCTCCATAGCAACCGCCGCGACTACCATAGTTGTAGTTTACGTTGTTGATGTACTCGAGGAATACCACAAAGTCCTCTCCCCGGGCGCCGTTGATTCGTGGTGAGCGCGAGCTGTTGTGGGCTAACAAATTGTGGTGATAAGTAGCAGGCGAGCCACCCCATTGGCAACCATATCCGCGGGCGCCCTTTGAGTGACCGGCATTGAGCAGACCCTCATGCACCATAGAATATTGCACTGTGAGGAAATGGCTGTCGGCTGTGTTCATGTTTTCTTCCACTGACCACCCGAACGAACAGTGGTCGAAGATGAAGTTGGCGCAATTCTCTGCTCCTACTGCATTTTGGGCGAGGATATTCCCGGCCTTGTCCTTCTGTCCGATACGGAAACGCATATTGCGCACTATGAAGTTCTGTGATCCGCCAAAGTTCATCTTGTTGTGAGTGATCACTACACCTTCGCCGGGAGCGGTCTGGCCCGCAAGTGTCCAGTTGGCACGGTTGATGCGCAAGTCTGATGACAATGCTATCTCTCCGCTCACCTCGAATACTATTGTGATCGGCTTGCCTTTATGCTGATTGAAAGCCCAACGCAGAGTGCCCTCGCTGGAGTCATCGGCAAGTGAGGTCACTTTCACCACCTCGCCGCCACGGCCACCGGTGGCATATTTGCCAAAACCTTCGGCTGTGGGAAATGCGGTGAGACGTGTCGAAGATGACACCGCGACAGGGGCCGACATGACTCCGTGCCGCGAGACAGCAGCCACGCTGTAGGCCGACGCATCCTCGCCTTCGGGAAGATAATAGATTGATTCGGCTGTAATCGCCACCGCTTCTCCGTTTCGGTAGATGATGTATCCTGCGCCATCACCCTCCCAATGTATAGTGGCAGGAGAAAGGGAGAAATCGTGGGGTGCGCCCACGCCGGCGAGGACACCCTTGTAGTCGAATGGCACCGTTGAAGCCACTCCAAAGATATAATCGGGATTGAAATAAGCCTCCACCTCTGCGTTTGTTGCCTGATGCGAGAAGGTGGCGCGACGGCTCACATCCACCGGTGTGCCATCGAGATTCACATTGTTGTATTCAAATAGTGATGACTTATTCTCCGTGCCGTTCCACGCGCTCCATCCGGCCGGATGGATATGGCTGCCATATCTGCAATTGAGCATCATCGTTCCGCAGCCTTCTTTCCAGGGACGTCCGAGATATACCGATGCACTCGCGTTGTCGCTGCCGTTGACGAGTTCGCAGTTGCGGAAAAACAACCCGGCGTAGAATGGCGAGGTACTCAGCTGCGGATACTTCACATCGGTCATCTTGAGCATGGCATCTGCCGGAGCCGTAATATAGCCTGACGAGGCTACACTGACAATACTGCAATCATCAAACCATTCGAGACCTCCGTCATAGATGAAATCGACAGCTCCCTCTATGCGGCATCCTGTGAAATATCCCCTGGAACCGCCGTTGGCCTTGTAAGTATCCTGATAGC
>CAYWWE010000210.1:0-2580 GCA_964461785.1 uncultured Bacteroides sp. | reverse complement strand
ATGCTCAAGAACGCCATCCGCGAGATGGGCGGCTATGAGGCCGACGAAGAGATCGACTAAGACATTTCATTCATACGCTTACTATGATATCGGGTTTCGCCTTGGCGCGGAGCCCGATTTTTTTGTATCTTTGCGTTACTGAACAAAATCATCACCACACACACTACGGATCGGCATGAGAAACCTGATTCTGACAGCCGCTGCGGCAATTATGGGACTGTCGGCCCTGGCAGGCGACCCCGGCGTCGAGAGCTTGTGCGCCTCCGGCGGGGACAGCGACAGCGCGGCATACGTCCCTCCGCTGGCCGACAGCATCATAGTGGATAAAGCAACGATGACCATGACCGTCTACGGCAACGGCGGGACTCCGGTCAGCATCTTTGATGTCGCCACAGGCCGCATCCCCGGCAACAAGGTCAGCCCGGGGGATATGCGCACCCCCGAAGGCCGGTTTCTCATCTCCGAGATAACTGACGCCTCCGAGTGGACCCACGACTTCGGCGACGGCCTCGGCGAGATCGAGGGGTGCTACGGACCCTGGTTTATCCGCCTCGACACCCCCGGCCACACAGGCATCGGCATCCACGGCACTCACCTGCCCGCGTCGCTCGGACGGCGCGCCAGCGAGGGTTGCATCCGCCTGCTCAACGAGCACTGCGACTCGCTGCGCCACATGGTGGCCGTGGGCATCCCCGTCATCATCCTTCCCGGAGCTCCCGACCGTGAGGTAAACGAAATCATCGAGGCCGAGCGCGCCCTGATGGAGGCCGACACGCTCGCCCTATCACCCTCTGTCCCCCTCTCGCTACTCTGATGGATATACTTGTCATCATCCCTGCACGCGGAGGAAGCAAAGGCGTCCCCGGCAAGAATATCAAGCCGCTCGGTGGCCGCCCGCTGATCCACTGGACTATCGACGCCGCCCGCGCCATAGCTCCCGACCGCGACATCTATGTCTCCACCGATTCAGACGAAATAGCCGCGTCAGTGCGCGGCGCGGGACTCGAAGTGCCATTCATGCGTCCGGCCGAACTTGCCTCCGACGGAGCCGGGACATATCCCGTACTGCTCCACGCGCTTGACCATTACCGCACCGAGCGCGGCCACGACCCCGACATCGTGGTGCTCATGCAACCCACCTCGCCGTTCCGCACAGGCGTTCACGCCCGCGAGGCCCTCGACCTTTACATGAAGCAGGCCGCATCGCCCGAGGGGATCGACATGGTAGTCAGCGTAGCCCCCGCCAAGACCAATCCCTATCTCAACTGCTACGAGGAGACTCCCGACGGATTCCTGCATATCTCAAAAGGCGAGGGTGCGATACTCTGCCGTCAGGATGCCCCGGACGTGTGGGAATACAATGGCGCCATCTATGTCATCAACCCGTCCACTCTCCGGGCAATGCCCCTGAGCTCATTTCCCCGCCGCATGAAATATCCCATGACCGCAGCCGACAGCCTCGACATCGACACTCCCCTCGACTGGCTTCTGGCCGAAGCCGTCATGGCCGGTCACATACCGGCCTCACCTACCAACAGCAAGTAATCGACTATGCCACAAACCCTGATCCCACTCCTCGGCATGACTCCCGCGGAGCTCAAAGATGTGGCGGCCGAAGTGGGGCTGCGCCCATTCGCCGCCGATCAGATCGCACGGCGCATCTACCGCCTCCGCGCCACCTCGATCGATGAAATGACTGAGCTGCCTCGCGCCGCCCGCGAGCGTCTTGCCCAGAAATATACCGTAGGGCGCTCAGCACCAAAAGCCGAGGCCCGAAGCAAAGACGGCACGGTGAAGTATCTGTTTGAAGGAGCCGGCGCTATGGATGTGGAAGCCGTCTATATCCCCGACCGCGACCGCGCGACCCTCTGCGTGAGCTCGCAGGCCGGATGCCGCATGGGCTGCAAATTCTGCATGACCGGGCGTCAGGGACTCCACGGCTCGCTCACCCCTGCCGGTATTCTCAACCAGATCCTCAGCATCCCCGAGTCCGAGACTCTGACCAATCTCGTGTTTATGGGCATGGGAGAACCGATGGACAACATCAGCGCCGTGCTTCGCGCCCTCGAAGTGCTCACCTCGCCATGGGGACTGGCCATGTCGCCGAGGCGCATAACGGTGTCGACGGTCGGAGTCAATCCCACGGCGGTGGCACGGCTGCTGCGCGAGACTCAGGTTCACATAGCCCTATCGCTCCACTCCCCCTACGCCGCCCAGCGCGGCGAGCTGATGCCCGCCGAGCGGGCGTGGTCGGGCATAGAGGCACTGAAATTCATCGCCTCGGGCGACGACTTCAGCCGTCAGCGCCGCCTGTCGGTCGAATATATCATGTGGGAGGGCATCAACTCCGATATGCGCGCCGCCACCGCTCTGGCCCGTCTGCTTCACGGGCTTCACTGCCGCGTCAACCTCATCCGCTTCCACTCCATCCCCGGCAGCGATCTGCGCCCCTGCCCAATAGAGCGAATGGTCGAATTCCGCGACCGCCTCAACGACATGGGCATCACCGCCACCATACGCGCCAGCCGCGGAGAAGACATCATGGCTGCCTGCGGCATGCTCGCCGGCGACTCCCGCTGA
>CAYWWE010000209.1:0-2586 GCA_964461785.1 uncultured Bacteroides sp. | reverse complement strand
CAGATGACCGCCAACGGTATCACCATCTACCAAAGCTCTAACGACGCTGATTATGGACCCGGCTATTATTGCTATTACTATTACTGGAACCGTCATAACGACAATGGTATCCCCGGCACCATGGGCCCGATGGAGTTTGCTGTAGTGCGCAACAACGTCTACAAACTCTCTGTCGATAAGATCTCGCGTCTCGGTCATCCTCGTATCCCCGACAACGATCCTGATAATCCCACACCCAACACCCCCGACGAATCACAGAAGATATATCTCGACGTCAAGGTGCAGATCGTTCCTTGGGTTGTTCGCCTCAACAGTATCGTATTCTGACCATTCGTGCGCCAGTCAATCACTCTTAAACCTGAACTTCAATGATGCCCAGTAAAATCAATAAAATTGGCCGCAAGCTGATGGCTGCCGCTGTAATCGCTCTCGCTGCGAGCTCAGTGCAGTCGTGCGACAGCGTGATCTACGACGATCTCGACCCGTGTCCGCAGGGTGTGGCCCTGAGATTTGTGTTCGACTACAACATGGAGTTTGCCAACGCATTCCCCTCTCAGGTCGACTGCCTCACGCTCCTCATCTATGATTCCGCCGGCAATTATGTGAAGACCGTCACCGAGACCTCCTCTGTGCTCGCCGACGAAGACTGGCGCATGGTCATCGATCTACCTGCCGGACAAAGCTACAGCTTTGTGGCCTATGGCGGAATGGAATGTGCCAATAGCTCGTTCCATTTCGTCAACGCCCCGGCAGCAGGATCAAAGCTCACCTCACTCGAGGTGGCGATGAACTCCAACTGCATCGGAGTCAACCCTGGCGTTGACCTCCACCCGCTCTTCTACGGCTCTCTCGATCTTGAAGTGCCGGCCAAGTCGACCGACTATACCATTGGCACAGTAAATATGATGAAGGACACCAACAATCTCCGCATCCTTCTCCAGAACGTCAACAACACTCCTGTTGACCCGGCCGACTTCAAATTCGAAATTACAGCCGACAATACCCTTTTTGGCTACGACAACGCAGTGATACCCACCGAAACCACCACCTACAGCCCCTGGGCTGTAGGTCAGGTTGGTTCCGGTATTGATCCTCTTACCGGGAGTGAAACACTTCTTGCTTTCGCAGAATTCTCTATCTCCCGCTTCATCACAGGCAGCGGTGACCGTCTTATCATCACCAATGTCAAAACCAACAAGACCGTTCTCTCCATACCACTCGTCAACTATCTGTTGCTCTACAAGAGCCTGCGCTACGACAAGATGGCCGCTCAGGAATTCCTCGACCGCGAGAGCCGTTGGGACATGATCCTGTTCCTTGACAGCTACAACGGCCAATACAACTGGAACAGCGCCTACATCGTTGTCAACGACTGGATAGTTCGACTTAACGACGTCATTCTATGATTTCCGGTTATCTGAAACATCTTAAGACGGTATTGATGGCTCTGATCGCTTTGCCTCTCTTGGCCGGATGCGCCTCAGAGTCAGACGAACCCGTACCCGCCGATACCGAAGAGGTGATACTTTGCCTTAACATCGTCTCACCCTATCGCGGGCTCTCGTCACGAGTCACTTATGAGGATCCGGAAGGCGACTTCGAAAAGATCACGACCCTCCGTGTCATTATAATGAACAACGTAGATAATGTGAACGGAACAGGTCAGGTCGAAGCCAACCGCCTTGTCAGGACTGATGCACTCGGCAATCCACAATACGACAATCTGCGCTTCCGAGTCATCTCCGACCAGATGAAGCGTATTTATCTGATTGCTAATGAGTCATCCCTAACTCCGCCTGCCATACTTAACACCGACGGCGAGCCCAAATTCTCAACCGCCACACAGTTTCTCGACAGCTGTCTGGTCAATAAGGAAGTAAACCTATCCGATCTCGCCAACTGGACCGTCTCCCTTCCCCATCCGACAGAAACTACATCAACATCATCTGTCGGTCTGTTTTATCCTGCATCAGGCTACACCCAGCTTCCTCTCACTGAGTCATTCGACATATTTGTCGAACGCCGCATCCTTCCCAACACGACAGGCCAGACCGAAGACTATTCCGACGCAGACCTGTTCATAACCCGTGCCGCAGCAAAAGCATCTTTCTTCATCAACCCCGCCTCATCGCGGGAATATACTATTACCGCTCTATCCCTCAGCGGAGTTGGAACGGAAGAATACGTATTCCCTTCCAAAACAACATATGATCCTCAGAAATACACTGGTGATCAAGTAAACGTTGTAGAAAATGGCGAAAGATATATAACCTCTTTTGCCATACCCCAGTCTGCCGACACAACGACATTCATCGTCAACGGACTGCAAGTCAATCTCAACAAACTCCTCCCGGCTGCTACTACGGGAGAGTCGGTATATGTTCCCGGCTCCAGAATGTACTTCCCTGAGTCAATTCTTCCTTCAGACAAGAAATATAAAATTGGAGTCCAGCTAAACGGCGACATTTGGCTCTACGCAGACCTCGAGACTAAAGATGCCAACGTTGCCGACATCCTCAACGTAGGAGGAAAGGACGCAATCGCCCGCGACACCCACCTCAAGATCGACGTCACACTCAACGACGC
>CAYWWE010000208.1:0-2610 GCA_964461785.1 uncultured Bacteroides sp. | reverse complement strand
CGTTGCGCGGGGGATAGTAGTTGATGCGGACTTTGTGGTAGTAGTCGGTGTAGAGATCGGGCTGCTCTTCGGGCACGAGGATCGACTCGAGGGTCGAGAGCTTGCTGACTTCCTTGGTGCGGAAGTTGGCGGGCTCGTCGAGCACGAGGCCGTCGCGGTTGCCGAGGATGTTGGTCGAGAACCAGCCTGAGAGGCCGAGGCAGCGGGTGCCGATGATGGGGGCGAAGCCGCTCTTCACGAGGGTCTGGCCGGTCTTGAAGTCCTTGCCGGCGATGGGCATGCCGGTCTTCTCGCTGAGCTCCCACATGGCGGGGATGTCGACGGTGGTGTTGGGGGCGCCCATGATGAAGGGAGCGCCTTCCGACAGAGCAGCGTAGGCATAGCACATGGAGGGTGCGATGTGCTCCTTGTCGTCGGCCTTCATGGCAGCTTCGAGAGCTTCGAGAGAGCCGTGGATCTTCTCGTCGACGGGAACGTAAACTTCGGTTGAAGCGGCCCAGAGAACAACAACGCGGTCAACGCCGGTCTCCTTCTTGAAGCGGCGGATATCCTCGCGGATCTGCTCGGTCATGTCCCAGCGGTCCTTGCAGTCCTTGACGTTGTCGCCGTCAAGACGCTTGGCATAGTTCTTGTCGAAGGCAGCCTTCATGGGCTTGATGGCTTCGAGCTCGTCTTTTACGGGGTTGATGTCCTTTTCCTTGAGCACTTCGCAGTTGATAGCGCTCTCGTAGGCGTTCTGGGGATAGACGTCCCAAGCGCCGAAAACGATGTCGCCGAGGTCGGCGATAGGAACGATTTCGTTGTATTTGAGATATTTCTTGTCTGCGCCTTTACCAACGCGGATCTTGTCGTATTGGGTCATGGAGCCCACGGGCTTAGCGAGACCTTTGCGGGCCATGAGAACACCGGTCATAAATGTCGATGACACAGCACCGAGGCCCACTACGAGTACGCCGAGCTTACCGTTGGCGGGCTTTACATTTGTTTCTTTCATGATTTCGGTAGGAGATTGTTATTGTCTTTGTTTATTGTTTTTTCTGTGATAATGCAGGTAGATAGTGACATTCAGCGCCTGGCGGCGTCGAAAGGCGTGCCAAAAGTACAAGTAATTTCTCAGATGTGAAAAAATAATGACGAAAAAGGAATAGCTTATTTGTTAAATATTGATAAAACAATAGACATTTAGCCAAATATTCTTAATTCATCAGATAGTTAGCTATCGAAATGTTAACGATTCAAAACGATGCGTCAAGCAGATCTGACAGTTTTTTGATCACCGAGGGGTGGGTAGCGGCATCTTCCTCGGCGGTCCAGCCTTTGCCCTTGATCCAGGCGGTGTGGCAGCCGAGGCTCTCGGCGGGCAGGATATCCTTGCGCAGCGAGTCGCCAACAACGAGCACCTCCCCGGGCTTGAGGCCGAGGGCTTCGACACCGAGGGCGAAGATGGCGGGATCAGGCTTGCGCACACCCACCACAGCGCTTTCTATTATGGCCCGGAAATAGCGGCGCAGATCGAAGTCGGCCAGCACGGCCTCCACGTTGCCGTAGAAATTGCTCACGAGCACCATGGGGTAGCGGGCATAGAGCGCTTCGAGCACCGGTCGGGCTTCTTCGACACACTCGCGGGCCGAGCGGTAGCAGTATTGGGCCACGGTCTCGCCGAGAGCGGGGATTGAAGCGGTGTCGATCAGACCGGCATCGGCGAGCCACTGCAGCTCGATCTGTATCTTTATCCTCAGCAGGTCGAGGAAGTTGTGGTGCGGGAGGATGTGGCGTGTGCGGGCCAGCTCGCGCTCGGCATAGACGTATGCGTCGCGGAACTGCTCTTTGCTCACGTCGATACCGGCCTCGCGGTAGCCGTCCCAGATAATTTCACTCCAGTGCACGCCGCGGGAGTCGATCGTGCCGCCGTAGTCAAATATTATTCCTTTAATTCCGTTCAAGAGGGTATTTTCCATCACGCAGTTCAGAGAGTAGTTTGCGGCAAAGACGTTCGTGGCGCCATATCATCATCACCATCAGGCTGTTGAGCACCACCAGCTCGAAGGCAAAGTAGAGCCAGGGCATGGAGGCAAACAGCGATGCAAACAGGGCTATGGTGCGCCAGTTGAAGGAGAGGATGTTGGTATATTTCATCAGCGGGAGGCTAAGGCGGCGGAATTCGTCGCGGAAAGCGCGTGGGGCAGGCGAGTCGCCGTAGCGCTTGTGGAGCTCGCGGCGGAGCTGCTGCATGGCCGGAGCGGTTGCTTCCTGCTGCCGGGTGTAGTTGGCGTATGATGAAAGGGTCAGTTTCTGCCAGAAGTTGCGGCTCCACGAGATGGAGGCCAGCTTGTCGCGCAGGGCGGCGTAGTCTTCGAGCTCGCTCCCTTCCTCGCCTTTAAGGAAGAAGAGATGGAACTGACGGTAGCAGTCGGCCATGGCGGCCTGCTTGGCGTGGCATATACCGGCTGCTACAGCTATCACCCAGATCACCCAGTGGTGGGCCATGAAGAATTGCGAGGTGTGGACCTCGCGCAGGCAGATGGCCACATATATCGTGGCAAACCAGATGTCGCCCGAAAGGCCGTCGAGGATGCGGCCCAGACGCGAATACTGATGGGTCATGCGGGC
>CAYWWE010000207.1:0-2622 GCA_964461785.1 uncultured Bacteroides sp. | reverse complement strand
ACCGATGCGATGAACGAGTAGTGGATGCCGGTGTTGAACACGTCGAGATACTCGGTGCAGAATGCGGCTATATCGCCTGAGGCATCGCCTCCGGTTGCGGAGATGAGGGCATAGAGGTTGTTGGCGTTCTCAACCGACATGTTGTCGGTCACGCTGAGATATTCGTGACACAGGGCGGGGAGCTTGGCATTATAGGTGAGATTGTGCACTCCGAGCCACCAGCTGCGGAGCATCGGAGCGATCAGGGGAGCGAACACACCGCCTATGTTGATGAATACATAGAAGATCTGGAAACCTGAATCGCGTTTCGAGGCATAAGTGGGATTGTCGTAGAGCTGACCCACGATGGCCTGCAGATTGCCCTTGAAGAGGCCATTGCCGAATGCTATCAGAAACAGTGCGAAGCATGTGAGGGGGAGGAGCCAAGAGATGTTGTCGGTAGTGGAGAGGATGGGAATCGACAGGACGGAATAACCCATCGTCATGATGACAAGACCGCTGATGATGGTTCCTTTGTAGTTGCGGGTGCGGTCGGCAATCACACCGCCTACAAGGCTGAGCAGATAAATGCCTGCGTAGAAGAATGAATAGACGAGGGCACTGGTTTCTTCCGATAGTCCGAACTTGGAACACAGAAACAGCACCAGCACGGCATTCATGATGTAATAGCCGAAGCGCTCGCCCATGTTTGACAGGGCGGCGGGGATAAGGCCTTTGGGCTGGTTTTTAAACATGATATTATGATTGGGTTTATTATAATTAGCGGAAACGTGATGTGAGGGTCAGCGGGCGGCCTGACGGGCCTTGAAGGCGAGAGCGTAGGCTTTCATCTGTTTGAGCATGGCCAGCAGACCGTTGGAGCGTGTCGGCGACAGGTTTTCGGCCAGACCGATGTCGGCGATAAAGTGAAGGTCGGCATCGAGGATCTCCTGAGGTGTGTGGCCGTTGAGCACCTTGATGAGCATGGCGATAATGCCTTTGACGATAATGGCGTCGGAGTCGGCGGTGAAGTGTAGGCGTCCCTCCTCATCTTCGGCTGCGTCGAGCCACACACGGCTCTGGCATCCCTCGATGAGTCGGTCGGGGGTCTTGAGTGAGTCGTCGATCGGAGGAAGCTGATTGCCCATGTCAATTATCATGGCATATCGGTCCATCCAGTCGTCGATGGCGCTGAAGTCGTCGATGATCTCTTCCTGGGTTTCTTCTATTGTGTTCATTGTCAAAATAGGTATCAACGGTATGTGTAGATAAACTGTGCCACCGTCTGCCCTACGGCTTCGAGAGTGGCTCTGTCGATATTGGTCATGTCGTCGGCATGGGTGTGCCATGACGCCGGGAAACTGCCAGTTGCTTCCGATCGGCTTTCGACAATATCTATGGCTGGTATGCCGGCGCGTATCAGCGGCAGATGGTCGTCAAGTATCGCTCCGCCGGGCTCGTCGGGAAAACGCGATGCGTGGCCGGCCGCTCTGGCGGCTGCCCACACCCGTTCTACCACCGGGCGGTTGTAGTGGTCGGAGAAGGCCTCCCGGTGAAAGCGCGCGCCCGGTGCACCCACCATATCGAGCACTATGGCTGCTCGTGGTGTCTCGGCCACGCTGCCATACGGGAGATTGGCTGCGAAATATTGCGAGCCCAGGCACCATGTTTCGTCATTCTGACTTATGCCGGAGTCTTCAAGGTCAACAAACAGAAGATCAACTCCCACGTCGGGTCGCTGAAGCCCCATCATGCGGGCGAGCTCCAGCATTACTCCTACACCCGATCCACCGTCGTTGGCGCCGGGAATCGGTTTTGACGCGAGGGTCTGGTCGCTCTCTTCATCGGCCACCGGACGGGTGTCGTAGTGGGCGGCAAGCAAGATGCGGCTCTTGGCGTCGGGATTGAACCGACCGAGGATGTTGACCATCGGAACCTTGCGGGAGGGATTCATCGGATCCGGAAGGGAGGTACGCTGCAGGATGATGGAGTCGGCTCCATAGCCTCTGAGCTGCGACTCGATCCAGCGGGCACACTCAGCGGCAGCCTCCGAACCGGGACAGCGTGGCCCCAATGCAACCTGAGCAGCAATGGCGGCATAGGCAGTGTCAGCGGAAAACTTAGGCACCGCTACAGCCCCTGCCGAGGGTTTCCCGGCATGATTGGATGTGCTGTCGGTGGCCGGGACTGTGCGTCCGGAACAGGCTCCGAACAGTAGAGCTCCGCCAATGAGTGGAAGAATGAATAATTTGTGAAGGTGCATATACAAGGATCCTTTGCAATGCCAATACGCACTGCAAGCGCAAAGTTAGCCAATAATCGGCAATAATCAAAATTTTATGGCGCGGGCAACCCATTCATTCGCGGGTGAGGATTTGCCCGGAGGAGAGATGCGAAAGAGAAAGTCCCCCGCCGGATCAGGTGACGACCGGCGGGGGACTAACGGTGTATGAATGAAACAGATTATTATTCTTCGGGGGTGAGGAGCTCAAGCATCTTTATGGCTGAGTCGGGGATACGGGTGCCGGGGCCGAAGATGGCGGCTACACCTGCCTTGTAGAGGAAGTCGTAGTCCTGAGCCGGGATCACACCGCCGGCGGTCACGAGGATATCCTCGCGGCCGAGCTTCTTGAGCTCTTCGAT
>CAYWWE010000206.1:0-2635 GCA_964461785.1 uncultured Bacteroides sp. | reverse complement strand
CATTCCCTGTTGTGGGATTTGGGTTCGGTTCAGGAGTCGGTGTAGTCTCTTCCTTGATTTCCGGTTCGTCGTATTGATGAGAGCAAGCGCACATGGAAAAAGATATAGACATAAGCAATGTCAATGCTATTGTCCAGACTCTCATTTGTCGAAGTTCTTGTTGAAGAACTCCACGATTTGGGCGAAAGGAATGATGTCCTTCCGGTCGTAGAGGTCGGTGTGGGTTGCGCCGGGAATGGCGACAAACTCCTTGTTGTCTCCTTTCAGAAGTCCGAAAGCGTCTTTGCCGAAGTAGAAGGAGTGAGCCTTGTCGCCGTGCACTATCATCACCGCGTTTTCCAGCTCATCGGCATATTCAAAGAACTTGAAGTTGAGGAAGGGCAGGCCGGAGGTTGCGTTCCATCCGCCGTTGGAGTTGAGCGACCGCTTGTGATAGCCTCGCGGAGTCTTGTAATAATCGTAATAGTCCTTGACAAACTGCGGGGCATCGGCCGGCAATGGATCTACGACTCCGCCGCCAAGCCGGTAAGTGCCGTTGCGGTAGTCGTCGGTGCGCTGAGCCGCCATGGCCGCGCGTTTGGCATTGCGCTGTGCGGCGCTGTTCTCGCTGTCGAAGTAGCCGTTGGCGTTCACGCGGGTCATGTCATACATCGTTGAGGCAACCGTGGCCTTGATGCGCGGATCGTTGATGGCAGCTTCAATAGCGATGCCTCCCCAGCCGCATATCCCCAATATTCCGACTTTATCCGGATCTACATCGTCGCGACACAACAGATAGTCGACTGCAGCACTGAAATCTTCGGTATTTATGTCGGGTGAGGCCACATATCGCGGTTCGCCTCCGCTCTCGCCGGTATATGAGGGGTCGAAGGCGATTGTCAGGAAGCCATTTCCGGCAAGCTCCTGTGCATAAAGGCCTGAGCTTTGCTCCTTGACGGCACCGAAGGGGCCGCTGACGGCTATGGCCGGCAGCTTTCCGGTAGCACTCTTGGGTTTGTAGAGGTCGGCGGCAAGGGTGATACCGTAGCGGTTGACAAATGTCACTTTCTCATGGTCTACCTTGTCGCTCTGGGGAAATGTCTTGTCCCACTCCCGGACGAGGGTAAGGTTTGCTGGTTTCATCATATCGTTGTTGTGGTTTTGATTCTGAGCATTAAGGTTGAATGTGGCCGCGAGGGCCACGGCAACTCCGATGAGGAATAATTTCATAGGTCAGATCGACTTGATAAATTTCGCGGGCACTCCGCCTACTATTGTGTCGGCTTCAACATCTTTGGTGACTACCGCTCCGGCTGCAATGATGGCCCTGTCGCCGATGGTCACTCCGGGCAGGATGGTTACATTGGCACCGATCCACACCTTGTTGCCTATCCTTACCGGACGGCAGGTCATGTCGCCACGCCGCTCCGGGTCTTTTGAATGATTTACGGTGCATATCGTGCAGTTATGGCCGATCAGGCAGTCGTCGCCTACCGTGATACCGCCCCAGTCCTGAAACGAACAGCCCATATTGATAAAGGTGCGATGTCCGATCGTGATGTTCTGGCCGCAGTCGGTGTAGAATGGCGGGAACAGTCCGAATCCATCGTCGAGAGGTTTGGCAATCAGCTCCGACATAATCGCCCGCAGCTCCTCAGGAGAGTGATAGGAATTGTTGATCACTGCCGTGAGGCTCAATGCCCGCTGACTCATGGCGTGCATGATCTTATGGATCTCGCTGCCGGCCACTATCAGGTTGCCTGCCGCTGCGAAGCTGAGAAATTCCTTGTCTGTCATCTTATTGTCGTTCTTTTGGTTGGGGAGACTTCAAATTATTTCAGAACCTTTACCGCCTTGCCGTTCTGACGGACTATATAGACTCCATTTGGCAGCAATGCCAGTTCATTGCCTGCATACACGCCGTTGATATGATAGATTTCCATTTTGGCAGACAGAGTTTGTTTGGTCTCAATATCAGCAATTCCCGCCATCAGCTCCGGGTAGCCTACATCCTTGAGCCATTGCTCTATGAGGGTTTTGCAGCTTGATGTCTGCGACGAACGGATCCACAGATTAGGCTCAAGAAATTTGCCGTCGGGGATGAGACGTTTTGCATCGGCAGCCACACCACTAATCCCGGATGAATGACTCGAAACAATCAGCCCGATATTCTTCCCCGCCATCTTCTTGCCGTTGTTGAACAGATATGTCTGCAACGGAGCCGCCATCTGACTCCACCACAGGGGTGCACCGATAATCACGGTGTCGTAATCGTCGAGATTCACTGTCACCTGATCAATGGCCGGATATGAAGATGCCTCTTCAGGATTATTGCGGATAGCCCCGATCTGCGCGCTACCGATCGCGTAGTTGTTGGCGGCGTAGTCCAGTCCCTTTTCAGCCGGCTGGATTTCCACCACGTCGCAGTCTATCTGCGCTTTCAGCTCATCGACTATGCTCTTGACATTGTTGGTGTAGCTATAGTAGACTACGAGTGTCTTTGCGCTGACGGTCATGGCCGCAGCCACCAGTGCCAGCAAACAGAAAAGAAGTTTCTTCATGGAGGAAGATTATTTTAAGTTGCCGTATTGCTCGTCGCCAACCGGCTCAAGCCATTCATTGGATGTGTTTTCTCCGTCAAGTTCAAAGGCGAGAT
>CAYWWE010000205.1:0-2685 GCA_964461785.1 uncultured Bacteroides sp. | reverse complement strand
AGGATATTTATAAATGGGCTTTACGCCACGCCCGAGTTGGACATGTCGGGATTTTGAAGTAACTTTGCGGAGGTCATAACGGCGATTGCCGCTCTTTTGCTAAACTCTCATATCAAAGTGATTAAGAAATATCTCAGTCGCCCCTCTGTGTGGGGCTCGCTTGTCGCGCTGGTGGTGATCGCCATCACGGCGTTTGTCTATTTTTATCCCGAAGCCGCCCGCGGCGATGTGCTCCGTCAGCATGATATGCAGCAGGGAGCGGCTATCGGACATGAGGCGCAGCTCTACCGCGAGGCCACGGGCCACGATCCCCGATGGACCAACAGTCTGTTTTCGGGCATGCCGACTTTCCAGATCTCGCCCTCCTATCCGTCCAACTCGCTGTTTTCGTGGATCAACAGTGTGATGGGTCTCGGGTTGCCGTCGCCGTCCAATCTGCTCGCAATGATGATGATAGGATTCTTTATCCTCGGGCTGACGATGAAGATGCGCTGGTATGTGGCTCTGATCGGAGCGTTGGCCTACGGATTTTCGAGCTATTTCATAATCATTATCGGTGCGGGCCACATCTGGAAGTTTATCACTCTGGCCTATATTCCTCCAACGATAGGCGGCCTCGTGCTGGCCTACCGCGGGCGCTATCTGGGCGGCGCCGCTCTGGCAGCTGTGTCGGCCATGATGCAGATTGCGGGCAATCATGTGCAGATGACCTACTACTTCCTTTTCGTCATCCTGGGCTTCGTCATATCGTTTCTGATCAGGGCCGTCAGGGAGGGCCGGATGCGACGCTGGCTTATTGCCACCGGAGCCCTTGCGGCGGCCGGTGTCCTCGCTGTCGGCGCCAATCTGCCGAGCCTTTACAATACCTACGAATACTCGAAGGAGACGATGCGCGGCAGCCACTCCGAGCTGTCGACCGACACCGATCCGTCCAACACTACACAGGGCCTCAACCGTGACTATATCACTCAATACAGCTATGGCCGGGCGGAGACCTTCACGTTGCTGATCCCCAATGTCAAGGGCGGCGCCTCGATGCGTCCTGTGGAGGGCCGCAACAAGTTGCTAACTCTGGCCGATCTCCCCGAAGCGCGCTCCATGGCCGAATCCGGGACCATAGGGCCCGCTGAGCAGCAGTATATCCAGTGGGTGGCACAATATTTCGGCGAGCCCGAGGGCACGAGCGGCCCCGTCTATGTTGGCGCGCTGATCTGCGCCCTGTTCCTCCTTGGCTGCATCATCGTCAAGGGTCCGCTCAAATGGGCTCTTGTGGTGCTCACGTTGCTGTCGGTGCTTCTGGCGCTCGGCCGCAACTGTATGTGGCTCACCGATCTCATGATCGACTATATGCCGATGTATTCGCGCTTCCGCACGGTCGAGTCGATCCTCGTGATAGCTGAGTTCACTATGCCTCTGATGGCCATGATGGCCCTCCAGAAGGTGCTGACCACGCCGCCTGCCGAGGCATGGGATCGCTTCCGCAAGCCATTCCTGATCAGCTTCGGTGTGGTGCTGGTGATCTGTCTGGCGGGCATAGTGTCGCCCGACATATTCGGCAGCCCGATCACCGACAGCGACCGATCTACCGACGCCTATCTTCATCAGGCACTCGTTGCCCAGGGAGCCAATGACGCTCAGGCATCCGCGCTGTCGCTCTCCAATCCGGCTGTCTACAGCGCCGTTGTGGCTCTGCGCCACTCCATGGTGTCGTCCGACTGTATGCGCTCGTTCCTCATAGCCGGTGCCGGCTTCGCGCTGCTCCTGCTCTATTTCCGGCGCAAGATGCCGCTTGTCGTGGCGGTGGCCGGAATTGCCGTGGTGGTTTTCGCCGATCTGTTCAGCGTCAACAAGCGCTATCTGTCGGGCGATGCATTCGTGAGCAAGCTGGTGGCCGGTCCGGAGCCATTCCCGATGACCGACACCGACCGCGCCATTCTCGCCGACACCACCACGCACTACCGTGTGATGGATATTCCTGAATTTCAGGGTGCCGGACCCTCTTACCGCCATAAAGCCATCGGCGGCTATCATGCGGCCAAGCTCACGCGCTATCAGGATATGATAGACCGCCATCTGGGCAATTTCCAGACCGGCTATCCCGACGAATCCGACTTCCGTGTCGTCAATATGCTCAACGGACGTTATTTCATCGACAACAGCGGCAAGCCGGTGTTCAACGATGAAGCCTACGGCAATGCATGGTTCGTAGACCGGCTCGAGTATGTGGAAGGAGCCGATGCCGAAATGGATATGCTCGACACTCTTGATACGCGCCGCATAGCGGTGGCCGACATCAGCTTCCGCGACATCCTCGGCAATCCCGCCCCTGCGGCGCCGTCAGACACCATACGCCTCACCACCTATGCCCCCGACCGCCTGACCTATGCGGCCACCACCGCCCGCGGTGCTCTCGCGGTATTCTCGGAGGTGTATTTCCCGTGGGGCTGGCATGCTACGGTCGACGGCAGCCCCGTTGAGATCGGACGTGTCGATTATCTCTTGCGCGCCATTCCTATTCCTGCCGGATCGCATAGTGTCGAGATGTGGTTTGATCCACAGAGTCTGCACACCACCGTAGGCGTGGCCACAACCTCCGTCATCATTATCTATCTGGCGCTTCTTGCGGCCATAGTCATGGCCCTGCGCGGCGTGCTCCGACGTCCCTCCGAGCCTGCAAAACAATGA
>CAYWWE010000204.1:0-2695 GCA_964461785.1 uncultured Bacteroides sp. | reverse complement strand
AACGCTCAAGCGCCCGGAAGCCATCGTCGGCCTCCGGGCGCTTGTCCTTTCTGTTATGTAATCGGGGGAAATCAGTGGAGGATGAGCTCCTGGAGCATGCCTTTGCCGGAGAGGAGGAGCGAGGCGGCGCCTGCGGGGATGTCGAGGTCGGTGAACGAGTCGCCGTAGATGTCCTTGCCTCCGAGATTCTTTCCGTCGGCGTCAAACCATACGGCTTCGATGGCTGCGCCGTTTTTGTCGGAGAGGATGGTCAGTGTGGTGGCACCCTCCGGCAGGAGATATCTCACGGTGCCGTCGAGCATCACTCCCGTGGTGGGGTCGTTGTCGAGTGTGCGGAGCCATTCGGCGGGGAGCAGGGTGAAGAGATCGGTCGACGATAGACCCAGTTCCTCGGGGGTGGTGGGGTTGACGGTGAGCTCGCGCACTGCGGTCCAGTTGGTGCGTTGCGACGAGTCGTCGCGGCGCAGACGCAGATAGCGCGCATCGACCGGCGAACCTTTCCAGGTGTATTCGTAGGTGTTGACCACCGGCGCGGGAGTCAGTGCGGTCCATGTCTCGCCGTCGGCCGACACTTCGAGGATGAAAGCGTCGTAATAGTCAACGTCGCCTTCCTGACGCCCCTGGAGGAGGTAGATCTCGCTCACGGGAGTGACAACGCCGAGATCCATGGCGATGCGGTCGCCGGGACGCTGGGCATAGCCGGAGTGATAGTAGGTGGCGGTGTCGCCGTCGATCATGGCCCGGGGGGCGTCGGTGTGGAGGCTCGGGTATGTGCCGGCAAACCGCTTGATGGCGGGCTGACGGCCCGAGATGGAGGCATAGAGGTCGCGGGCGGCCTGTTCGGTCACTGCGCGATGGTAGGGCAGGAGACGGAGTGTGCCGAGGGTGTGGGCATCAAAGGCTTCCTTTTCGGCGTCGGTGGGCAGGGCTGTGGCTATGGTTTTCCAGCGTTCGGCAGGGGTGGCGGATGTCTGCTCGGTGATGTCGAGGGCGGCGAGCAGACGGTCGGCCAGAGCCTCGGCCTGAGTGAGCCAGGGGTCGATCTCGGCCACGAGGGGAGCGGCGGCTGAGTCGGCGCGCAGGGTGGCGGGAGCATTGCGCAGCTCGGTGAACTGACGGCGGAGTGTGGCGCGGTCGGCCGCCGACATGCTGAACGGATCGGTAGCCGAGGGCATCTCCCACGACTCGTCGCGGCGGTAGCCGGTGCGGGTGTCGGCGGCGTTGATGGCCACAGCGCGGTAAGCCGGGGCCGACTCGGGGCCGACAAGGTCGGTCAGCGAGCGCTCCCACGAGTCGAGGGCATTATAGGCCGAGGGGTTCCAATTGTAGTCGGCAAGCATGTAGAGGGCGGGCATCGACGCATAGCCGTGTTCCATAGGGTTGGAGAGCACGCCCACAGTCTCGTCGGCCGTGATGTCGGTCTCAAGGCCGTAGACGGGGCCGAGGAGCAGGAAGTTGCGGCAGTAGTCGCTCACGGGGAAGTTCCACCAGAAGTAGGCGGGACGGCGGATGAGATTGTCCATGAAGGCGAGGCTCTCGTGGGTCAGGTCGGAGCACACCACATCGCCCGTGTAAAACACGTTGATCCCCTCGTCGAGGGTCTGGCCATAGAGGTCGTTGGCGCCGCCGGGCTTGGGGCTTGCCCAAAGGCGCGAATACTCGGTGGGGCAGACCGACAGAGGAGCTACATCGCCTTTCTTCGACACGAAGTCGCGGTTAACGTCGTTGAGCAGCTGGGTCTGCATCCGCGGATCGGTGCCTATGCCCTCGATATCGTCGAAGAAAATCGAGAAGCCGCGTACACCGAGGTCATACATCTGCTCGAATTTGGTGAGGAGGCTGTCATAGTCCTCCTTGGTCCAGCGGATGTCCTTGCCCGGATGGATGGCCCACACGAAGTCTACTCCCGCTTTCTGGGCGCGATTGGCGAGCTCGCTTATCTTGGCTGCCTGATCGGCGGGATAGGGCTCGCGCCAGTGGGGCGAGCTGTGGTAGGGGTCGTCTTTGGGTCCGAAGATGTAGGTGTTCATCTTGTTGCGGCCGAGCTGGTCGATGAGGGCGAGGCGCGTCTCGTGGCTCCACGGGGTGCCGTAGAATCCCTCCACCAGTCCGCGGTGAGGGAATTCGGGCCAGTCGGTGATATTGCAGCCGGGCACTTCAGGGCCGTCAACCGAGCTTGTCCTTATCAGCTGGTCGAGGGTATAGAGGCCGTAGAGGGCTCCGCGGCGGTCGCGGCCCGTAATGGTGATCCCTTTGCCGTCGACCACCAGGCGGTAGGCATCGGCATTGTCGGGCACTCCGGCTTTGTCGGCATCTTTAGCGCCGTATTTCACCGTCAGGCGCATCTTGGGCGCCGACGCGGCTGCCGGCTCTCCGAGGGCGGGAACGGCATAGAGCAGATCTTTGGGCACACTGAGCTTGAAGCCGCCCGCGAGCGGGTAGCGGGGACCCGACGAGAGCTCCATCTGCTGAGGGGTGGGATTGATAAACGGGGTGCCGGGGGCGCGCTCGATGGCGTGGCCGCCTACCGGATTGACCTCCTGGCGCTCGCCGCGCTGCGACGAGAAGTCGAAGTCGTTCTGAGCCGACACACTACAGTGGCCCGCGAGAGCCAGAGCCGCTACGGCGGCGAGTATTCGGGATTGTTTCATGACCGGGCTTAGATGAGGTAAGAAAAAAAGTGCCGGCTCCGCAG
>CAYWWE010000203.1:0-2810 GCA_964461785.1 uncultured Bacteroides sp. | reverse complement strand
ATCAATAATCCCGCACTCCGTATCATTTTTACCGAAAAGATGGCACCGGGGCTCTAAATATCTGATTATTATAGCTATCTTTGTGGGATGAAGAAGATACTCAAAGTCAATTCTCCAGGCGATTACAGCGCCTATCTCGGTCAGACCGACCGCCACAGGCTGGTGAGCGTGATTGATTACAACGCCATCTCGCCCATACGGTCAAGCCTGAACAATTATGGGGTATATGCCATATTTCTTCGCGATGATGACTCGGTAAATCTACAGTATGGATGCGGAAAATACGACTATAAGGAATCGACTTTGCTGTGTGTTTCGCCGGGACAGATAGGCGGTAAGGAGGACACCGGGGAGAGAATTTCAATCTCAGGGTGGGCCCTGCTGTTTCACCCCGACCTTTTGCATGGCACGCCGCTGGAGAAGCTGATCCATGAATATTCATTCTTCGACTATCATATCAACGAGGGTCTGCACATGAACAAGGAGGAACACGACATAGTTGTCTCCTTGCTCAAAGCCATACAGCGGGAAACCGAGGAGGAGCACGACGGGGAGCAGGACGAAATAATCATCGGCTATATCAACGTGTTGCTGAAATACTGCAAGCGCTTTTACAACCGCCAGTTTCTCACGCGAAAGAAAGAGAATTCGGATGTCCTCGCGCGCTTCAGTGATGCACTCGCCGACTACTATGCCAATGGTCTCCAGTTCGCGCAGGGTATTCCGACCATCCAGTACCTGGCTGAGCGCCTGTGTATGTCGCCCAACTATCTCGGCGACCTGATCAAGCGCGCCACGGGCGAGACGGCCGGAAATCATATAAGGAATTACCTTGTGCTGCAGGCCAAGAACGGGCTCGCGGCAGGCAAAACAATCTCGGAGGTTGCCTACGACATTGGCCTGGAATATCCTCAGCATCTGAGCCGTATGTTTAAAAAACAAACCGGCATGACCCCCTCGGAATATCTCAGGCAGGTGAAGGAACAATAAAAAACCGGAGGCGCTTACTGATTGAGGGCTATGGCCTTTTCGACCAGTCGCCGGCCCATCTCGAAGCAGTTCTGCTCGTCAATGGGAAATTGTGTCTCATGGCGGAATTGGCGTTCCTCCGGGTCGAAGTAATTGGCTCTCATCTTTGAGTAGTCCTTGAACTGGAGGGTGGCATACGAGTTATATTGCTCGGCATATCCGAGGATATACTCAAGATTGCTCCTGGTCATGCCGAGAGAGATACTGTAACCGGCGGCAGTGTAATCTTCAGCGGTTGCATTCATGGTAAAAATCACTCCGGCTGGAATGATGCGTTTGCCGAGCACCCTCACCGGTTTGCCATTTTCGATCTGATAGGATGATAGTGGATATAGGAATCGCTCTATGAATGAGCGCACCATGCCCGAAGGATAGCCAAAGAAATTGGGCGAGCCGATTATGATTGCGTCCGCGGCATGGGCTTTCTCGAGAAGCGGGCGAAGATTGTCGCGGATCGCGCACAGGCCTCCGGTGTCGATTCCTTTGCGTTTGCAGGCAAAGCACTCCAGACATCCTTTGATGGGTTCGGCATAGAGTTCGATGAGTTCGGTCTCGGCGCCCGCCGAGGAGGCACCTTCAAGTGCTTTCTTTACGAGTGTGTCGGTGTTCCAGTCTTTTCTGGCTCCTCCGTTTATTCCTATAACTTTCATTGTGTCGTTAATCTTGATTTGTATTTGGAACAATCGGGAGTTGAGGCTTGTTTGGATATAAAATGTTCCGATTGGCTGCAACGTTGTACTTTTCGGATTCGCGTGTCAACATATTTATGAAAATAATCAATATTCCCACTGTCTGCAGGGACAATCCAAAAGGGAAGGCCTATTCGCAGGATCTGTTCATCTACCATGGCGGATGGAACAATACCGACGGCCAGATCAATTATCGGCTTGATACACTCTGCGTTTGTTTTGTCGAAAAAGGAACATATTCGATGGTTCTCAATTCCGTAGAATATACCGTGGAATCGGGCGATATGTTTGTGTGTCATCCAAACGACATGATAAAAAATATCTATTTCAGCCCTGATTTCTATGGAACATTTATCTACGCCAATCTGGACATGATATCGCCATATATGACCTCGACCGATATCCGCCAGGCGTTGCTGATCCTTCGGCGCAAGCCGGTCTGCCATCTTAGCGGCGGTGAATACGACCTGTTCTTATCCTCGTCACGGGTGCTACGGATTTACGAGGGATATTCGGCTACGGAAGATGTGGTCAATTCTGTCCTGCTCACCTCAACCGGACTATTGCTAAGCGTATTCAGAAAGATACTGAAGGAGGAGATCCCTGCGAGCCGGGATCAAGCTGTCAGCCGTCCGGCCATGATATATCAGGACTTTCTCAATCTGCTTATAAGCAAGACTTTTAAGCCGCATAACATTGAATATTATGCCGGCGAGCTGTCGGTTACCCCAAAATATCTTTCTCATGTGAGCAAAGTTCAGAGCGGGCGCTCGGCTTTGGAGTGGATACACGAATATATAATGAACGATGCCTACAGATACCTCACTTCGACCGACTTTTCGGTTAAGGAGATAGCCGCCATGTTGGGCTTCACGAATGTGTCATTCTTCTGCCGGAGTGTCCGGAAGAATTTTGGGAAGACACCTCTGGCGATCCGCAATGCCCCCATACATTCCAGATGAATATAAAGGGATTACATGAGTCTGTATCTGAGGGATTTCCTGACGCTCGTTACAGAAGTTGACGGCGGAGCCAGTCGGTGACTATGCCGATGACATATTCGGGGCTGTAGTTGTAGGTGTGATCCTCGCC
>CAYWWE010000202.1:0-2813 GCA_964461785.1 uncultured Bacteroides sp. | reverse complement strand
GGCCAGATCAAGACCGGTTCCGCTTCGCGTTCCGACCGTATGGCCAAATACAACCAGCTTCTCCGCATCGAGGAGCAGCTCGGCAGCGCCGCTGCTTATGGCTATGGCCGTAAGAGCCGTCGCCCCCAGGCCTAAGAATTTCCGGTCCCTTACTGACCTTAAACTATAAGTGATATCGCCGCGATGAATTGTCCGTCCCCACGACCGGTGGCCGGCAATCACCGCGGCGAATTATTTTTAATAAATCGCCAGTTCTCGTATGATACTTCAGTTGGCTGTGATTTTTTTCTACCTCGCGCTCGGCGAGCTTATCGTGTGGCTCACGGGAGTGCCGGTGCCGTCGTCGATCATCGGCATGGTGCTTCTCGCCGCGTCTCTCAGCTCCGGACTGCTTGATATCCGGCGTGTTGACCGTGTGGCCGACTTTCTGGTTCGCAATCTCGGCTTTTTCTTTGTCCCTGCCGGTGTCGGGCTCATCAACTGTTTCGGACTTATTTCCGCCGAATGGCTGCCCATAGTTGTGGCTGCTGTAGTGTCCACTTTTTTAGTGATTGCCGCAACCGGATGGAGCCATCAGACGGTGAGGCGTTTCCTTTCGCGCCGCTCGTCGGCTCATCATGCTTCAGCTGATCATGGAGTTTCTCACTAACCGCTATTTTCTTCTCGCGCTGACCTTCGGGAGTTTTCTGGCCGCGCGTAGGCTGCAGCGTTGGGCCGGAGGCACACCGCTGCTCAATCCCATCCTTCTCTCGATCATTGTGATCATTTTGTGGCTGGTATTTACCGATACGCCCCACTCGGCTTATGCCCCGGCCGGCGAGTATATAGACTTCTGGCTTAAGCCGGCTGTTGTAGCGCTCGGAGTGCCCCTTTCGCGTCAGCTGTCGGTTATACGCCGGCAGATGATTCCTCTTCTTGTGGCTGAGACTGTGGGTTGTGTCGTAGGCATCGTTTCCGTTGTCCTGATAGCTGAACTTTTGGGAGCGAGCCGTGAAGTCGTGCTCTCGCTCGTGCCTAAGTCTGTTACCACGCCCATTGCCATCGAAGTTGCCCAGACAATAGGAGGCATACCGGCTCTCACAGCCGCAGTGGTCGTGTCGACGGGCATCTTCGGCGCCATTGCCGGATTCAAGATGATGGGAATGTCGAGAGTCAAGAGCCCGATTGCCCAGGGCATCTCCATGGGCACGGCCGCTCATGCCGTTGGCACCTCAGCTGCCCTTGAGCGTTCGCCCCGCTACGGTGCGTTTTCATCCTTGGGGCTTATCCTCAATGGTCTGCTGACGGCTCTTCTCGCCCCGTTTATTCTCGCCGCCCTCGGCTACGGCGTATGAGGCTGGTCAGTTGTTTGACATCCTGAACACCCTTATGCCGGCTATGTCGCGCCTGCGGCGTAGATAGTCGGCAAGCGGCTTATCTTCCATAACCACCTTGCCGGCTGCGGATGATGCATGGATCAGATGCGGTTTGCCATTCATCATCTTGATGATTCCCATGTGGCTCACGTCGAGTCCGTCTTTTTTGGTTACGAATCCAATTATATCCCCGTCGGCCAGTTGTGCGCCCCCTGTCATAGTGCTTTTAATATACAGCAGCCGATGGCCGTGAAAGCCGCTCTCCACATGTTTCATGGCGGCGTAGGTGGCTGAGTCTTTCAGGGCAGGGTAGTCGTCGCGATGAGACGTGATCCAGTCGAGGCTCTTGATCATACGGTCGCTCCGGCCTATTCTGTCGGTGACCTCGGTGACCAGTCCGAGGTTGGAATTGTCAAGAGCCCAGTCTGAGATGTAGTGTAGTCGTGAAGCATAGCCTTTCATTGTTCCGCCACGGTAGCGAAGCCTCTCGAGGTTGAAGGCGAAGTCGCGCCATGACGACCTCTTTTCGGCGGCGCTCAGAGCCAGAGCCATCGCTGTCTCGACAAATGTGGTGCAGTCCATCCCGTCGAGATTTATCCTGAGCCGTTCCTCATCTCCTTCCAGAGTCCCTTCCTTATATGGTGTGCCGATAAACTGCTCGGCCATCTGGAGCACATAGCTCTGGGCGCCTTTTGTCCGGTTGCTCTGGGTGTCGGCTCCGATGAGGATCTTTGTCAACCGGGTTGTGTCGGATTTTTCATCGTTGAACTCGATTTTTGAGGGGATTGCCTGCGCCGAGACAGAGGCTATATATATAAGAAGCGACCCGATAATGATTGAAAGGCGTTTCATTGACATCATGTTTTTATATAGGGGTGGAACTGATGGGTGATTTTACCGTGCAAAATTACTAAACCCTTTTGATCTCTGCAAGCCGATTCAGGTCTATACAGGGAGTGTTTCCGGCAATCCAAGACCATACTTCCCGAAAGTGCCATTTTTGAGCATATTTCAGCGAAAAGTCCGTTTGGAAACCAGTATGATTGTTAATTAAAGTTAATGAGTGAACAATATTTTGGGGCTTATTTAGCTGATGGATAGAGAGAAAGGCTGATTGGGTGTGAAAAGGGTGAAAATAATTTTTGCTGAAATATTTGCACAATTCAGAAAGTCGCCTTAACTTTGCACTCGCTTTCGGGAACGATGCTCCCAAAGCCGAGAACATTGAAAGATTTACAATAGACAAGAAGTAGTACAAGAGTCATTATAAAATGATGCTCAAGTCAATTTCTTAACCAAGTCGAAACACAATAGCAATAACAGGACATTCTGGCGAGTCAGCTCAGTCTTGGATGGACGTCCGGGTCCGGCAGCCGAAAAAGGTTGCGTACCGGGTCGACACAACAAGTACAAAAATTGAGAATATATAAAAAGATATATATTAACAACGAAGAGTTT
>CAYWWE010000201.1:0-2864 GCA_964461785.1 uncultured Bacteroides sp. | reverse complement strand
GCCATCTGGCTGGAATGATATGGAAGTCGCACCAAACACCCTGACACCTGACACCTGACACCTGATACCTGACACCTGACACCTGACAACTGACACCTGACACCTTTACACCTTATAACTATGACAATTGACGAGATACTAAAAGAGGATGCGCGGAGGCGGGAGGCGCTGACTGCGCCTTACGATCCGGTGCAGGGGCAACGTAGCCCCGGCACTCGCTTCGCCATCACTATCCCCGGGCTCGAGCCTGGCACTATATATATTCCTGCTGCTATGCAGGCATTGCCCGAAGTCCAGGCCCTCATGCGGGGCCGCGGACTCACCGAAGTCTTCCCCGGCTCCATCGAGAATGCCCGCCAACGCTGGTTTGAACTCCGCTGCCGCTACGACTTCCCCTTCTGGGCCTACAAATGCATCCGCATCAAGCAGAAAAACGGCGGAGGTCTCGACTTCCCCTTCCTCCTCAACGCCCCACAACGCAAACTAATCGGCGAATTCGAGAAAATGCGCGAAGCCGACCTCCCCATCCGCATCATCCTCGTCAAGGCCCGCCAGTGGGGCGGCAGCACCGCCACCCAAATCTACATGCTCTGGATCCAGCTCATGCGCCGCATGGGCTACAATTCCCTCATCATCGGCCATCAGAACTCCGGCACGGAGGAAGTCATAAACATGGCAAAGACAGCCCTCGACTGTTACCCCCGCGCCCTCCTCAGCGACCCCTCCGACCCTATGCCCGACAAAGAGAAGGTGTATCTCAACGCCGGGCTGAGCCGTTGCGCCATCAAGATACCGCGCCGCAACTTCCGCATCAAGGCCGGGAGCGCGGAGCGTCCCGACTCCAGCCGTGGCGGCGACTATGCCCTCGTCCACCTCACCGAGGTGGGTCTCTGGCGCAAGACGCTCGGCAAACGCCCACAGGACATCATGCGCGCAGCCACCTCCGGCGTGCTGCTCCAGTCCGAGACGATGATAGTGCTCGAATCCACCGCCAACGGTGTCGGCACCTTCTTCCATAGCGAATACCTTGCCGCCAAGAGCGGCAAGTCGCTCTATCGGCCCGTCTTCGTGGCATGGCACGAGATAGAGAAATATACCCTTGCGATCGCCGACCGCCGGGCGTTTGCCGAGCAACTGTGGGAAAACCGCAACAACGACTTCGTCGACAGCAACCGCGAGGTGAGCGGGCATTACCTGTGGAGCCTCTGGGAGGCAGGGGCATCGCTCGATGCGATTGCCTGGTATATCAACGCCCGCAAAGGTGTCGACGACACCGACACCATGATGGCGGAATATCCGAGCAACGACACCGAAGCCTTCGTCAACAGCGGGGCGAATGTCTTCAACCGCTCCAAGGCGCTCGCGCTGCGCGAGAAGTGCATGCCCCCGCTATATACGGGCGAGCTCGTAGGGCGAGCCGACTGGGGGGAGCGTGCGCTCGAAGGGATAGAGTTTGAGCTCAGCCCCAAGGGGCGGCTGCAGGTTTGGGACAAACCTTCGGTCGAAGGTGGCGAGAGCACCGATATGTTCGACCGTTACTTGGTCGTGGTGGATGTCGGTGGACGGAGCATCAAGGCGGATTGGAGCGTGATAGCGGTCTTCGACCGCATCCGGATGCTCCACGGCGGGGGGCCCGCCGTTGCGGCGCAATGGCGCGGCCATTGCGACATGGACCAGCTCGCATGGCTCGCCGCGCGCATCGCGCGCTGGTATGGCGACGCGCTGCTCGTGATTGAATCCAACACGCTGGAGACGCGCGACCGTGACCGGTATGTAGATGGGGATCAGTCCGGCTTTATCCTCAACCAGTTGAGGGATGTCTATCCTAACCTGTACGCCCGTCGGCAGAGTCCCGAAGACATCATTGAGGGTCGGCCGCGGAAATACGGTTTTCACACCAATACAGCCACTAAGCCTATGATCATCTCTAATTTGGTGCGGGTCGTCAGGGAGGGCTTGTATGTGGAGCGGGATGCGGGGTGTGTGGATGAGTATCTGACGTATGAGCGGCGGCCGAACGGCTCCTACGGAGCCGTGACCGGCAAGCACGACGACATGCTGATGACGCGGGCCATCGGCCTGCACGTGTGCCTCAACGAGATGCGCGCTCCGCGCGCTCGGGTGAGTGGGGAAGAGAGGCGGAGGCAAGGCAGCCTCCGCCGGGCCTGGCAGCCCTCCCTCTTCGCCGGCTTCTGATATGGAAGTCGCCATGGAAGTCGCGCCTCTCCGAGCGCGACAGCGGGTGCCCCCTGCGGGCACTGACTTGCGAGCGGCTGGTTATGGTGTAATTGCGTTGTTACCTTATGCCAGCTCAAACATAGAAATTAGGCGCGGATCTTCAAGTCAGCGCGGAACTGGCAGATTGGCGCAGAAAAAATATTTTAAGTCGCGAGTGTGTCGGCTCGTCCGCTGACATGGTAAGGCGCTGATCTTTCAGCACAGAATGGACGGAATGACTCAGAAGGGTCGGATGTAGGATTAGGGCGGTGATAGATTTCTGTGATGCTTCTGTCGATTCTGAGCTGGAAGATCTGGGCGACTTAAACGCTGCGTAGCCAAGACTGGACTAAGAAAAAAATTCTGTGATCGTCTGCTCGTTCTGTACTGAGATAAAGATCTGCGCCTAACCAACACAGTTCGGGTGGCACTGTATGGTAACTAAAGAAGATACTCTTACCGGACATCTCGAAAGCAATCGCGTTAGTTACCGTATGCCAGCTCAAACGTGAGAGTTAGGCGCAGAACTTTACGGTCAGCGCGGAACTGGCAGATTTTCACAGAAAATTATTTTAAGCCATCGACATAGGATGCGCTGATCTTTCAGCACGGAAATGACAGATAGACTCAGAAGGGTCGGATGTAGG
>CAYWWE010000200.1:0-2903 GCA_964461785.1 uncultured Bacteroides sp. | reverse complement strand
GAGGATTGCTCTTTATAGTAGTCGCCCACTATCGATGTATATGGATGGGAGAGAAGATAGCGGTGTTGTCCTGAGTAGTTGTCGTGGTATTGGGTGAAAGCCTCGTAGGCGGTGCGGTAGTCATGAAGCCCTGCGGCAAGAGTCGCTTCGGCGATATAGAGCTGTGTGCTGTCGGCCGCATCGAACATGTACACTCGTGCCTCGTCGAGGGCTTCCGCCGCCGAAAGGTAATCGTTCATGGCGCAGTAGATGCGCGCTTTCTTTGACCATTCCGCCGACGTGAGTTCATTGGCGAAGAGTTCTACTGAATCAAGGTGGTTGATGGCTTCCTGATATTCTTTACGGATGAGACTGGCATCAGCCATGGCACGGTGGTAGGCGGCATTGAACGCAGGCGCTCCATCCATCTCAGGATTCCGGCGTATGGAAGAAAGCACCTCGAATGCGCTGTCCGTACGGTTCAGGGATATCAGGGCTTCGGCCAGAGAAAGCTCCTCGCCGATGGCGTGAACGGGCTTGTAGGCACGGACAAAATAGCGGCGGGCCGAATCGGCAAACTCGAGATGTTTTGGCTCCACCATAAGTGAACGGTAGATGTCGGCCTGTTCGCGGTAGGCCATGGCTCGGTAGAAATCATCGCCGGCCGCCTCAGCTCTCCCCACAGCTTCAATCAGTGAGATCAGGGCGTTGGCATAGTCCTTGTTGTATCCCTGTATTACACCATTGTAATAGAGAGCCTGAATCTCGAGGCTGTCGCCCCTCCCACGGAAATACTCTGCCGCCATCGATGTGAGCGAATCATTATGAAAGCGTCGGAATGCTTTTTCGTTGGCCTTTGCAAGTAGCAGGGCGTGCCATGCCTGTGTCTCTTTATCGGCTTCGCGGCTGTCGACTGCTTCAAGGATACTGATGGCAGAGTCGGGCATGACGCTTATCAGCCGGTCCGCTTCCCGGAGTGCGTCATGTGTGCTCTTGTCGCTGCTGCATGCGACGGCCATCAGGGTCAGGGTTGATATGAGTGCAAACGTCTTTCTCATCGGTTGCAGAAGTTAGTGGTTGATGTGGGTTCGGATGTTGTTTTCATCGGTTGCAAAGTTAGGCATAAGGCTCTGTCTGTGCAAGTTTTCGGGCATCACCCGGCGTTACATTTGCAAAAGAGTAATGAATATAGATGTCTTATTATTAGTAGAATACGTCAATCATGTGACAAAATTTTGTTACACTGCGTTGCGCTATGGATAATAGTCAAATAATCAGTGTAAATCACTTATTGATATGGTGAGTAAAAGTAATGACCAATACATGCCGAAGGCATGCATATACTATCGTGTAGAAAAAATTTTGGAAATTATATCCTTTGTGCATTTACAAAAAAAGCTCCCGGCAGTGATGTGTCGGGAGCTTTGCTATTTTCAAGATGATTTGCCGGAGGTTACAAGTCCTTCAATATGTTGTCGAGCAGGTGTCTTTGCATGGGCATGTGGAGATTGGTCTCAAGGATGCTTCCGTCCTGGCCGATGATCACACAGAAGGGTATTCCTGAGAAATTGAACAGGGCGCGCAGACGGTTCCAGTCGTCTCCGCTCACGAATATGTGTTCGCCTCCTATCTCCTCCTTGCGCAGCCATTTCTTGCAGCTTTCGATGTCCTCGTCGGCATTGGCGATGTACAGGGCCTTGAACGGTTTGTCGGCATACTCGGCAAGCATTGGTTTCTGATCGATCATTCCGCCCCGGCATGGTCCGCAGTGGATTCCCCAGAAATCGAGTAAGAGCACGTTGCCGCTGTAAGGCTTGATGATTTTCTCGAGCACCTCGCCATCCGCCGTGCCATCGATCATAATGAGGTTGCCGTTGTTGATGCCGGTAAGCCGGTTTTCCGCAATGATCACATCTTCCGCTATCTCAGCGTAAGCCGACATCAGGGCATCAGCCATAGGTTCGTAATCGTTATAGCGAAGGACATTGGCGATAAGGCGTCCGTTTTTTTCAAGGGCATAGGAAGAAGAATGGGAATTGGCGTTTATCGTTCCGATAAGGGATGCCGTACGAACAAGCTGTGCCGCAAAACAGTTGTCAATGCCGAGGCTGTCGAGGCGTGCCAGATCTTCTTTTACAAGGCCGGAAATGTCATCCGTACTGATATATGCCGGACCTACGTCAATCATTCCCTGTGCTGCCGCCTTAGTAGAACCGAATGTCCTGTTGTATTTCCATCGGTTAGGTAGAATCCAGCCTCTACATATCATTAGCGGATTGTCATACATCAGGCAGATATGTTTCCGACGTGGGGCCAGAACGGTTGCCTGATCAAGATAATCCCCGGGAATCTCTTTTAGTCCGCCCTCACCATCGGGTACAATCCTTGGGGCATTAAGGTATCGGTAATTATCTTCAAGACTCTCCATAATCTCGCATATATCGCCTATCGCCAGAACGCTCAGTATATCCTTTGCAAAAGCGTTGACCGGCACATCAGCAAGTAACGCAGGGAGTTCGGCTACAACTGAGTCGAGAATGCAGGCAAGACGCTCGTTATTGGCATAGGTCTTCACTTTCATTGAGTCGCCTTGGACGACGTTTGCATATCTTGTCCAAAGGCCCTCAGAATCGAAATGCTTGCTAATACTGTCGGCAAGCACATTGATTGCCACGCAATCGTCAACCTTTCCTTCAAATCCGTAATATACGGGGCGATATCCCATGAATGGAGTATTCCTGCGCTTCATGGAGGTTACGAGCGACAGGGTGTCTCCGGGTATCAGGAAAATGTCGTTAGCTGTATCTCCGAGATCAAGCCTATTGATCTGTGGATAATGGAGCGGTATGTCAAGCGCGAACGTGCCGTCAGGATTTATATTCCCCACAAGTACTTTCTCGCTGTTGGTGATGTCGTCATTATTC
>CAYWWE010000199.1:0-2912 GCA_964461785.1 uncultured Bacteroides sp. | reverse complement strand
GCTCCTTGAGCTTGGCTTCGAGCTGGTCGGCCTGATGGAGTCCGTAGCCGCGCCATAGTGCTTCGCCGCTCTTGAAGACGATGAGGGTAGGGATGGAGCGCACGTTGTAGCGCTGCGAGAGCTCGGGATTCTTGTCCACATCGATCTTGATGATGTTGACCTGATCGCCCATCTTGTTTTTCACTTCTTCAAGAATAGGGGCCTGCATCTTGCAGGGGCCGCACCAGGTTGCAAAAAAGTCTACCAGAGTAGGCTTGGTATCGTTGATAAAGTTGTCAAATTCGTTCATAGTATAAAATATTGTGGGTTTTAGATAGTCAGGGATAATTCGGTGAGGAGCCTTTTCGGGCTCTCTGATATAAGAACACCTCCGTGGGGCTTATTGTTCGCGCCGCGGAGGTGTTTGTGGGTCGGGTGTGATTATGTTGGGGGGAGGGAGGATCAGAGATCGTCGAGCACGCGGCGGATCTTCTCGTAGGTGGTGATGCGGGTGGGCACGAGAGGGAGGCGCAGTTCGTTTTCGATATATCCCATGGCATTGAGCACGCATTTGACGCCGGCGGGGTTGCCGTCGACAAAGAGCAGCGAGAATAGCTCGGTGAAGCGGTGATGGATGGCGCGGGCGCGGTCGTAGTCGCCATGTAGGGCCAGGCGCACCATCTTTGAGAACTCGCGTGGAAAGGCGTTGCCGATCACGGAGATCACTCCCACGGCGCCGAGGGTGATGAGGGGAAATGTGATGCCGTCGTCGCCCGAGATGACCATAAACTCCTCAGGTTTGCTCTTGATGATGGCGTCCATCTGGTTGATGTTGCCGCTGGCTTCCTTGATGGCGATGATCCGGTCGGGGAAGTCGGATGCCAGACGCAGGGTGGTCTCGGCAGTCATGTTGACGCCTGTGCGTCCGGGGACGTTGTAGAGCACTATGGGGAGGGGCGATGCTTCGGCTATGGCGGCATAGTGGCGGTAGATGCCCTCCTGCGAAGGTTTGTTGTAGAACGGGACTACCGACAGCACGGCGTCGTAGCGGTCGGTGGGGATGCTCTTGAGCTCCTCTATGACGGCTGCGGTGCAGTTGCCGCCGCATCCGAGTACCAGGGGGACACGTCCGGCCACGCGATCGGCCACGAAGTCGCGCACCTCGCGGCGCTCGGTCTGGGTGAGTGTAGGGGTCTCGGCTGTGGTGCCGAGCACCACGAGGTAGTCCGTACCGTTTTTGATCTGATATTCAAGGAGGCGCGCAAGTGCGTCGTAGTCAATCGATTTGTCTGAACGAAAGGGTGTGATGAGCGCTACGCCCATGCCTTGTAGATTGAGTCGGGCCATAAGGTCGTTGGGTAGTATGGATATACGTTTCCTACTGCAAAATTAATCATTATCGGTCAAACGGCAAGTGATTTTCAGTGTTAGTTGAGCCGATATGCCGGGTGTGAAAAGATTTTGCTAATTTTGCTCCGTCATTTAATCACTGTCCGGTTCCGTTCAGGAGTATGAATCTGTCTGAAATCATCCGTGGCAATGCCACTCTCGGCTTCTGGGAGCGTTTCTCGCTCGCGGTAAGGCTGTCGATACCCGCCATCCTCGCCCAGATCTCGGCTGTAGTGATGGGGTATATAGATGCGTCGATGGTGGGGTCGCTTGGCGCCGACGCTGCTGCTTCGATTGGCCTTGTGGCCACTTCGACGTGGCTTTTCAACGGATTGTGCTCCGCCGGTGCGGTTGGATTCTACGTCCAGGCCTCCCACCAGCTCGGCGCAGGCAGGCCGGGCGAGGCGCGCTCGGTCCTCAGGCAGAGCATTACGGCTTGCCTTGTATATTCGCTCGTGCTGATGGCCATAGGTGTGGCCGTGAGCGGCCCGTTGCCCCATTGGCTCGGAGGCGGCCCCGCGATTTGTCCGGGTGCGTCGGCCTATTTCCTGGTGTTTTCGCTTGCTGCCCCGGCGCTTCAGTTCACGTTTCTGCTGTCGGGGATGCTCAGGAGCGCGGGCAAGATGGTCGTGTCGGGCTCGATCGGTGTGGCAGAGTGTGTGCTCGATGTGCTGTTTAACTTCTTCCTGATCTTCCCAACGCGCACGGTGAGTCTGTTCGGCTCCGAGATCAGTGTGCCGGGGGCGGATATGGGTGTGACAGGCGCGGCGCTCGGCACGGCACTGGCCATGGCCTGCGGCTGCATAGCCATGTATGCCTATATTTTCTTCAGCAAGTCGGAGCTCCGGCTCAGGGGCGAGAAGGGCGACTACCGACCCCACCGACGGACTCTGCGGCGGGCGCTATCCATTGCCACTCCGATGGGTCTGGAGCGCCTCTGTACCAATGCCGCGCAGATCACACTTACGGTGATCGTGGCGCCGCTCGGAGCGGCCTCCATAGCGGCAAATGCGTTTGCCATCACGGCCGAGGGGTTGTGTTATATGCCCGGCTACGGCATCTCCGACGCTGCCACGGCGCTCGTCGGGCAGAGCATCGGGGCGGGCAAGCGCCATCTGGCGCGCGGCTTTGCCTATCTCACCGTAGGGCTCGGCATCGGGGTAATGACCGTGATGGGCGCGATAATGTATATTGCAGCTCCTGAGATGATCGGTTTCATGACTCCCGATCCGGAGATATTGTTGCTCGGCGTGGAGGCGCTGCGCATCGAGGCGTGGGCCGAGCCTATGTTTGCGGCGGCCATAGTGTCCTATGGTGTGTTTGTCGGCACGGGCGACACGTTTGTCCCGGCGGTGATGAATCTCGGCTCGATGTGGCTCGTCAGGATCACGCTGGCGGCCATCCTTGCTCCCGTTATGGGACTGCGGGGCGTGTGGCTGGCCATGTGTATCGAACTCACCTTCCGCGGCTTCATCTTCCTGATCCGTCTCTTCCGCGAGTTCCGCCGCAAAGTTTAACACTCGACCACTCCCGCGGAGTCCTAT
>CAYWWE010000198.1:0-2953 GCA_964461785.1 uncultured Bacteroides sp. | reverse complement strand
ACGAGGCTATCCTCGAGGCCCAGATGCTCATGCTCGGCGCCCACAATATCCTCAATCCCGCCAATGGCGCGCCTATCACCGTGCCCTCTCAGGACATGGTGCTCGGCCTTTACTATATCACAAAACTGCGTGAGGGCGACAAAGGCCAGGGACTGAAGTTCTACGGCCCCGAAGAGGCTGAAATCGCCTACAATGAGGGCCGCGTGACCCTGCACGCCCCCGTGTCGATTGTCGTTGACGATGTCGACGAGGAGGGCAAGCCTGTCAAGCGCCTTGTCGAGAACACCTCGGTTGGCCGTGTGCTTGTCAATCAGTATGTGCCCAAAGAGATTGGCTATGTCAACGAGATTCTGTCAAAGAAATCGTTGCGTAACATCATCTCAAAGGTTATCAAGACCTGCGGTATTCCCCGCTCGGCCCAGTTCCTTGACGATATCAAGAACCTTGGCTACTACATGGCCTTCAAGGGCGGCCTTTCGTTCAACCTTGGCGATGTCATCATCCCCAAGGAGAAAGAGCAATATGTCGCCGAGGGCAACGAGCAGGTGCAGGAGGTGCTAAACAACTATGCCATGGGCTTCATCACCAACAACGAGCGCTACAACCAGATCATCGACATCTGGACACATGTCAACTCGCGTCTGGCCGACACGCTGATGAAACAGATCTCGGCCGACCAGCAGGGTTTCAACCCGGTTTACATGATGCTCGACTCGGGCGCCCGTGGTTCTAAAGACCAGATACGTCAGCTCTCGGGTATGCGTGGTCTTATGGCAAAACCCCAGAAGGCCGGTGCCGAGGGTGGTCAGATCATCGAGAACCCCATTTTGGCCAACTTCAAGGAGGGCCTGAGTGTGCTCGAGTACTTTATCTCGACCCACGGTGCCCGTAAGGGTCTTGCCGACACCGCCTTGAAAACGGCCGACGCCGGTTACCTGACACGTCGTCTTGTCGACGTGGCCCACGATGTCATCATCCGTGAGGAGGACTGCGGCACCCTTCGTGGCCTTGTCTGCACCGAGATCAAGAACAACGACGAGGTTGTCGCCTCGCTTGGCGAGCGTATACTCGGCCGTGTGTCGGTTCACGACGTTGTCGACCCGCTCACCGGCGAGATCATCGTCCACTCGGGCGAGGAGATCAACGACGCCGCTGCCGACCGTATCAACAACTCTCCCATCGAGAGTGTCGAGATACGCTCGGTGCTCACCTGTGAGTCAAAACATGGCGTGTGTGCCAAGTGCTATGGCCGCAACCTGTCAAACAATCGCCTCGTCCAGAAAGGAGAGGCTGTCGGCGTCATCGCCGCCCAGTCAATCGGCGAGCCGGGTACACAGCTGACACTGCGTACCTTCCACGTCGGTGGTGTCGCCTCAAATATCGCCGCCGTGTCAAACCTCTCGTCGCGCTATGACGGCGTGCTCGAAATCGAGGAATTGCGCACGGTCAAGACCGACGAGGTCGACGCCAAGGGTCGCAACGTCGAGGTTGTGATTGGCCGTCTTGCCGAGGTGCGCATCATGGATCCCAAGACCAAGATCATGTACACCAACGCCAACATCCCTTACGGCTCGAAGCTCTACTTCAGCGACGGCGACACCGTCAAGCCGGGCGATGTGATTTGTGAATGGGACCCCTTCAACGCTGTCATCGTCAGCGAGGTCGGCGGCCGCCTGCACTACAACGGCCTTGTTGAAAACTCGACCTACCGCACCGAGTATGACGACCAGACCGGTCTGAGCGAGAAGATCATCATCGAGGCCCGTAACAAAACCGACGTGCCCGAGGCTCAGATTATCGATGCCAACGGTCAGGTGTTGCGCACGTATGCTCTCCCCGTGGGGGCTCACCTTATGGACGAGGAGGGCGCCGACATCAAGCCCGGTCAGATCTTTGTCAAGACACCGCGTGCCGCCGGTAACGCCGGCGACATCACCGGTGGTCTGCCCCGTGTGACCGAGCTCTTTGAGGCCCGCAACCCGTCCAACCCCGCCATCGTCTCCGAGATTGACGGCGAGGTGACCTTCGGCAAGGTGAAACGCGGCAACCGCGAGATCTCAGTCACCAGCAAGCTCGGTGAGGTCAAGAAATACTTGGTGCCCACCTCCAAGCAGATTCTTGTTCAGGAGAACGACTATGTGCGCGCCGGCACCCCGCTGTCCGACGGCGCCATCACCCCCGCCGATATCCTTAACATCATGGGCCCGACAGCCGTGCAGGAGTATATCGTCAACGAGGTTCAGGACGTTTACCGCATGCAGGGCGTGAAAATCAACGACAAGCACTTTGAGGTTATCGTTCGCCAGATGATGCGTAAGGTCAATATCCTCGACCCGGGCGACACCATGTTCCTTGAGTCGCAGATAGTCGACAAGCGCGCGTTTATGGACGAGAACGACCGCATCTGGGGCAAGAAAGTTGTCACAGATGCCGGCGACTCCGAAAACGTCAAGCCCGGTCAGATCATCACCGCCCGCAAGTTGCGCGACGAGAACTCTGCTCTCAAGCGCCGCGACCTGCGCCTGATCGAGGTGCGCGATGCCGTGCCCGCCACTTCCGAGCAGATTCTGCAAGGCATCACCCGCGCCGCTCTCCAGACCTCAAGCTTCATGTCGGCAGCCTCGTTCCAGGAAACAACCAAAGTGCTCAACGAGGCCGCTATCAACGGCAAGGTCGACACCCTCGAGGGCATGAAAGAGAACGTAATCTGCGGTCACCTGATCCCCGCCGGTACCGGTCTGCGAGAATACGACCGCATCGTTGTCACCGGCAAGGACGACATCGAGGCTCTCTTCTCATCCAACGAGATCATCGACGTAAACCACGAGGAACTGTAACATAACTTGCAATCCCATAACTCTCAAGGGGCGACCGCGATCCATGCGGCCGCCCCTTGCTTCGTAACCATACGAAATAGGCCGACTTTTGCGTAGCGTTTTTGATAGCGAACTTT
>CAYWWE010000197.1:0-3031 GCA_964461785.1 uncultured Bacteroides sp. | reverse complement strand
TTAAATATAAACTACTACCCACAAATTAATTTTTATTGTTGCAATGTACGACGAACAACTTGAGGAACTGATAGAAGTTGCAATAGATGACGGAGTGCTAACCGACACCGAGCGTCGGGTGCTCGAGAAGAGAGCCGCCGAGTTCGATTGTGATATTGATGAATTCAATATGATTCTCGAAGCACGGTTGCGAAAGCGACAGCGTGAACTGGGGCAAAGCCAGTGCGGTAGCAAACCTGCCACGGTGAAGATGGGCAATATCAAGAGGTGTCCACATTGCAATGCAGTCGTTCCACCTGGAAAAGTAAGATGTGAGGAATGTGGGTATGAGTTCCGCGACGTCGAGGCTGTATCGTCGGTGGTTAAACTCCAGGATGCGCTAGACAAGATAATCATGTACGGTGGCAATGAGGCAAAAGTTGAGAAAGCGCAAGCAAAGACCATACTAAATTTTCCGGTGCCTAACGCAAAGGAGGATCTGCTTGAATTTACCATGGTCGCTATGGGTCGAGGCGACAAATATAACAAGAACGACGATGATACTGTAGGTGGAGCCTATTACAAAAAGTTCAGGGAATGTTATGAGAAGGTGAAGATGTTTTATGCCGACGATCCGCTATTTGCACCCATCGTTGAAGAAGCACGTAAAAGGAAGTGGCGACCGTCGCTGTTGGTAAGGTTTCTAATAGGATTTATAGTCTTTGAGGGAATTATTTGGCTGATAGTTCTGATATGTGACTAATTTGATTATAGTATGGGAATATTCGGAAAAGGGAAGTCGGGCGGTGTGATGAATGTTATCCGCTGCGACGAGCCTGAATACCTTGTATGGAAGTGGCGTCCCGAGGGACAAAGCGTCAACTCAACCTCGCGCGAGAACTCTATCCGCTACGGTAGTTCGCTGAGGGTGAAAGACGGTGAAGTGGCTGTGTTTGTTTACCGGCAGCCCAACGGCACCATGCAAGATTTTATCTATGGGCCGTACGACGAGACTATCAAGACGGCTAATTTTCCGGTACTCGCCGGAATAGTGGGTGCGGCTTTTGGAGGTAACTCCCCTTTTCAGGCTGAGATATACTTCATAAATCTTTCGGGTGTCATTAAAATGCCTTTTGCGGTGCCGTTCTTTGATGTGGCCGACCCGAGGTTCCTTGACTATGTAGTGCCGATGGCTGCGGGTGGATCAGTGACGTTTAATGTCCAAGATCCGGAACGGTTCATAAAAACCCACCGCATGATCGATTTTTCAATCGACGCCCTCAGAGCTCAGGTGAAGGATGCCGTCGTTCGTAGGGTGAAAAATGTCATAGCCAACGCCCCCTCCGACTACGGTATGCCACTCGTGCAGCTTGAAAGGAAAATCGACGAGATAAACGACATCCTTAAACCAAAACTTACTGAGGACTTCGCTGACTTCGGGGTGAATCTGACACGCCTTGATCTGTCGCGCATCGAGCCTGACAAGGAGAGCGAAGGTTGGGAACAGCTGCGCCATGTCACCGTAGGACAGCAGACACGAACAATCGATGCCCAGACGGATATCAATATTCAGAATCTCACTGACACGCAGCGCATCAATGCACAAAATATGGCCGACACGCTGAAAATACAGCGAGAGGAGGCTCAGCGCGCACAACGTCTCCAGACCGAGACGCAGTTTATCGGCGCCCATGCGCTCGACCGTCAGGCCGACGTGATGCAGACAGCCGCATCTAACCTCGGACAGATGGGCAACACCGGAGGAGGCGCTTCCAATGATGGTGGAATGAATCCCGCCGGTATGATGACCGGCATGATGATGGGTGGAGCTCTTGGTGGACAGATGGCCAATATGATCAATCAGATGGGCAACGCCATGAATGGCCAGTTCGGGCAGCAGATGGCCGGAGCCACACCTCCCCCGCCTCAACCCCAGTCACGTCAGTATCATCTGTCGGTCAACGGACAGCAACAGGGACCTTTTACTATCGATCAGCTACGGCAGTTTGCCTCGGTTGGGCAGTTCACACCTCAGACCTATGTATGGACAGCCGGAATGAGTGCCTGGGCTTATGCCGCAACCGTGCCTGAGATTGCGGCTCTGTTCAGCTCCGCCACACCTCCGCCCCCACCACCTCCAATGCCCTGAATATTCTTCTTGGTCAAACAATAGATATATGAAATAATGACAGATTTCAGTTCGATAGACAGGCTCATGGAATTTGGACTCGGAATGGGGCTCGCGCAGCAGATGATCCGAACCATGAATTATTCGATAGGCAATATGGCGGTGGCCGGTGTGGGCATCAACGCCGACCAGCGGCCTATGGTGAGCTATTACGCCATAGTCGATAATGCTCAGGCGGGTCCTCTTAACGACACCGAGCTTGCCGAGCTAATACGTCATGGCAAGATCACGGAGGAAACTCTCGTATGGTATGCGGGAATGAACGCCTGGCGCTTTGCTAAAGATATACCCTCGGTGTTCAAACTCATTCTCCTTAACCGTTGAGCTATGGGACAGCTTAAGATCAATTTCATTCCTACTCTGATAGCCCTGATCCTCGGTGCTCTTATCGGATGGACGTTTTATGAACTCGGCAACAGCAATGCGCCTCTCGAACTTCTTGCGGGTGTGACAGGCACGGCTTCTGCTCTGTTTCTTATCGGAATGATGGGAATTAGAAACACTTCGCGCGAGATCACCTCTGTCCGTGTGGCATCGGGATTGTTTTTCACCATCGTAATGGTGATCGACATCATTTTTGCCTGCTTCGATTTCAGTCGACCCTTATTCATCATCTTCAATGCCCTGAGCCTGCTTCTGTGGCTCTATGTCGTATATTTAATATCGAAAAAACAAGACAACAATCTGCATCGGAATTACTAACCGATCATATTGGAGTAAAAAAGAGGATAAATCCGTCGCGTCCTGACATTCATGACTACTCTATACTTTGGGATGCCTCTCTGCTGATCAGCAGGGGGGTATCTGTCGTTTTGGCGGCAGGTTTTTTGCGTGTTTGCGGCTGAGGCTGTAAAAAAAGCATTA
>CAYWWE010000196.1:0-3059 GCA_964461785.1 uncultured Bacteroides sp. | reverse complement strand
TCGTTGAAGAGAAAGTCGTCTTTGGTGGGATAGTCGGGCCAGATGTCTTCGATTGATTCGTAGATGTCGCCTTCGTCTTCTATCTCCTGTAGATTTTCTATCACCTCGAGAGGTGCGCCGGAGCGCATGGCAAAGTCTATAAGCTCATCTTTTGTTGCGGGCCAGGGAGCGTCTTCGAGCTTGGAGGCCAATTCAAGTGTCCAATACATCGGGGGTTAGGTATGTTTGTTGAGGGATATTGTTAGATTATATTGCAGTTGACCTACGCGCCCTTACGGGCTAAGGGGCTGCAAAATTATAAAATTTGCGGGACATAGCGCCATTAGCGACGCATTTTTTATCGCTTTATCTCCGGGCGCCCGGGGTCTTGTCGCGCTCCCACAACAGCTCGGGGGTCGACGACAGGAAGTTGAGATGCCGTCCGAGGATAAAGAGATAGTCCGACAGGCGGTTGACAAACCTGCGGGCGCCGGCATCGACAGCCGACGCTGAGTGGAGCGTGAGGATGCGTCGCTCGGCCCGGCGGGCCACCGTGCGGGCCACCTGTGCAAGGGCCGCGGCCTGCGTTCCGCCCGGGAGCACAAACCGCTTGAGCCTCGGAGTGGCCGAGTCGAGCCGGTCGATAGCCTTTTCGAGTCGCCCGATAGATGAGTCGTCTACGCCCGGACCGAGCAGAGGCTCCTCTCCTTGGGCGGGTTGCGGGCAAGCGAGATACGATCCGATATCAAACAGCCTCATCTGGATCCAGGGGAGCAGCTCGCGGTCGGCCTCCGGAAGCCCCGGCTGCGAGGCCACGAGGCCTATCCACGAGTTGAGTTCGTCCACAGTGCCGTAGGCCTCGATGCGCGGAGCCGTCTTGAGCTCGCGCGAGCCGTCGACGAGGGCGGTCGTGCCGTCGTCGCCCGTGCGGGTGTATAATGCTGATTTTGCCATAACGATTGCAAAGGTATTAAAATACGCGTGTAGCAAATAGTTAAAAATAGTTGAATACAGAAAATATTCCATATTCGCGTGAGCCTTGTTTGGCCAAAAGGTGTTATCTTTGCAACGATATAGGTGGAAAAAGGTTTAATCACTTACTCACCTTAACAGAACGAAACAAAATAACCAACTTTATATCAAGCATATAAGCATGAGCACAATCGATTTATCGCAGTATGGCATCACCGGTGCCAAGGTGATCCACAATCCCTCATGGGATCAGCTCTTCATCGACGAGACCCAGCCCAATCTCGAGGGCTACGAAAAGGGTCAGGAGACAGAACTCGGTGCCGTAAACGTTATGACCGGCGTTTATACCGGCCGCTCGCCCAAAGATAAGTTCTTCGTTATGGATGACACCTCCAAGGACACCATCTGGTGGACATCCGACGAATACAAGAATGACAACAAGCCCATCACTCCCGCCACTTGGGACGCCCTCAAGGCCATCGCCGACAAGGAGCTCAGCGACAAGACCCTCTATGTTGTCGACGCTTTCTGCGGCACCAACGCCGACACCCGCATGGCCGTCCGCTTCGTTATGGAAGTGGCATGGCAGGCTCACTTCGTGACCAACATGTTCATCCGTCCCACCGAGGAGGAGCTCAAGAACTTCAAGCCCGACTTCGTAGTGCTCAACGCATCCAAGGCTAAGGTTGAGAACTGGAAGGAGCTCGGCATCAACTCCGAGACCTGCGTGGCCTTCAACCTCACCGAGCGCATGCAGCTCATCATCAACACCTGGTATGGTGGCGAGATGAAGAAGGGCATGTTCTCGATCATGAACTACTACAACCCCCTCCGCGGCATCGCCTCGATGCACTGCTCGGCCAACACCGACAAGGCCGGCGAAAACACCGCCATCTTCTTCGGCCTCTCCGGCACCGGCAAGACCACCCTCTCGACCGACCCGAAGCGTCTCCTCATCGGCGACGACGAGCACGGCTGGGACGACAACGGCGTCTTCAACTACGAGGGCGGCTGCTACGCCAAGGTAATCAACCTCGATAAGGAGAGCGAGCCCGACATCTACAACGCAATCACCCGCGACGCCCTCCTCGAGAACGTTACCGTTGACAAGGACGGCAAGATCGACTTCACCGATAAGAGCGTCACCGAAAACACCCGCGTGTCCTATCCTATCGACCACATCAAGAACATCGTGAAGCCCAGCCGCGGTCCCGCCGCTAAGAATGTGATCTTCCTCTCGGCCGACGCATTCGGCGTGCTTCCTCCCGTGTCGATCCTCACCCCCGCCCAGACTCAGTATTATTTCCTCTCGGGCTTCACCTCGAAGCTCGCCGGCACTGAGCGCGGCATCACCGAGCCCACCCCCACCTTCTCAGCATGCTTCGGCGCAGCATTCCTCTCGCTCCACCCCACCAAGTATGCTCAGGAGCTCGTTAAGCGCATGGAGAAGAGCGGCGCAAAGGCTTATCTCGTAAACACCGGCTGGAACGGCACTGGCAAGCGCATCTCGATCCGCGACACCCGCGGCATCATCGACGCCATCCTCGACGGCGCCATCCTCACCGCTCCCACCAAGCAGATCCCCATCTTCGACTTCACCGTTCCCACCGAACTTCCCGGTGTTGACCCGAAGATCCTCGATCCGCGCGACACCTACGCCAACCCCGAGGAGTGGACCGTCAAGGCCACCAAGCTCGCCGAGATGTTTATCAACAACTTCAAGAAGTTTGAGAACAACGCCGACGGCAAGGCTCTCGTAGCTGCCGGTCCTCAGCTCTGATCGTCCTAAAACATATCTCATTTCTACCGGCTCCGCCGCCATCAGGCAGCGGGGCCGGCCTTTTTTTCTGTGTGGAGCCTCGCAGAGGCGATGAGCGCCCCCTCGCTGCCACCGAGTCGCGAAGCGACGATGATTGTTAGCAGCCCCGCCCGATGCCGCAGCGCGGCGAGTGCGGGGAATAGTGCAATACATAATTCCGAGCCGCAGCGCGGCGATGGCTCCGCGAATGATCCGCCGCGGAGTTTGGTCGTCCGCTGATCCGGCGACCCGCGCTGCGGGTCGATTTGCGGCGCACACGTTTTGACCTGCGGCAGCAGGTCTCCGGATA
>CAYWWE010000195.1:0-3082 GCA_964461785.1 uncultured Bacteroides sp. | reverse complement strand
CGAAGATGTACTGCAGAGTGCCCTGGCTGATCTCGGGCTGATAGGGGGTGTAGGCTGTGAGGAACTCCGAGCGTGCTATGACTGAGGCAATGGCGGCGGGAGCCATGTGATGGTAGAAGCCATCGCCGGCAAAGCACACTTCGGCGGGACGGTTTTCGGCGTCGAGGGCGTGGAAGAAGTCGCGGACTTCTTTCTCGCTCATCTCGCTGCCTACCTCGTAGGGGCGGCCGAGCAGGAGCTCGCGTGGCACGTCGGCATACAGCTCCTCCTCGCTCTTCATGCCGCAGCGGGCGAGCATGGCGGCGCGGTCGCCGGCGGTGTGTGGGATATATCTGTGCATGGCGGGGAGGGGGGATCAGTGAGCGGCTTCGGCCTCGCAGTGTGCCTTGTAGGCTTCCTCGTCCATGAGGTTTTCGAGCTCGGCGGGGTCGGAGAGCTCTACCTTGATGATCCAGTTGTTGACGGCATCCTCGTTGACAAGGCGGGGATTGTCGATAAGGTGCTCGTTGATCTCCACAACGGCGCCGCTCACGGGGCTGATCAGGTCGCTGGCGGCCTTCACGCTTTCAACAGCGCCGAAGTCCTCGCCGGCCTCCACGTCGTCGCCAACCTCGGGCATGTCGACATAGACGATGTTGCCAAGAGCGTGCTGAGCGTAGTCTGTGATACCGATGTAAGCGATGTTGCCGTCAACGCGGGCATATTCATGGGTGGGGCTATAGTAAGTTTTCATTGTCAGTTTTTGTGTTGTTATAGGTCGGTGAATATATGATGTTATGATCTGGTTGGTTATTTCTTGTAGCTCTTCTTGAAGAAGCGTTTTGCGACAACGGCCACGGGGAATGTCTTGCGGCGGATGCGCACGCTCAGACCTTCGGTGCCCTGGGCTGCGTAGCGGGCGTCGATGAGGGCCAGGGCGATGCTCTTGTCGACGGAGAGGCCGCGGTAGCCGGTGGTCACTTCGCCGATTACCTCGCCTTCGGGGCTGAGCACTTCGGAGCCGTGGCGGGCTATTGCGCGGTCAAGGATCTCGAGTCCCACGAGTTTGCGCTTGGGGCCTTCGGCCTTCTGGGCGGCGCAGGCGTCGCGGCCTATGAAACCGCCCTCCTTGTCGAGCTTGACAAAGATTCCGAGGCCGGCCTCGATGGGGGAGACGGTGTCGGTGAGCTCGTCGCCGTAGAGGGGCAGGCCTACCTCGAAGCGGAGGGTGTCGCGGCAGCCCAGTCCGCAGGGCTTGCACTGGCCGCTCTCGATGAGGCGGTCCCAGCAGTAGGCTATGGTCTCGGGCGAGCCGTAGAGCTCGAAGCCGTCCTCGCCGGTGTAGCCGGTGCGGCTCAGGAGGATGGGCGAGCCGTCGTGGGGCAGGACGGTGTCGGTGAAGGTGTAGAAGGCGAGCTCCGAGCCGTCGATGCCGAGCACCTGACTGAGCACCTGCTCGGCCAGCGGACCCTGCACGGCTATCTGAGCCGTAAGGTCGCTGATATTGACGATCTGCACGTCATATCCGGCGGCGTTCTTAAGAATCCAGTCAACATCCTTGTCGATGTTGGCGGCGTTGATCACGAGGAGGAAATCGTTGTCGGCGCGCTTGTAGACGAGGAGGTCGTCGACGGTGCCACCGTTTTCGTGGAGCATCATGCCGTAGAAGATCTTTCCGTCGGGTGCTCCGGTTATGTCGTTGGTGAAGATGTGGTTGACGAAGCGCTCTGCATCGGGACCGGTCACGGTCACCTCGCCCATGTGGCTTACGTCGAACACTCCGCATGCTTCGCGGACGGCTTTGTGCTCTTCGGCAATGCCCTCATACTGGATGGGCATGTCAAAGCCGGCAAAGGGGCTCATCTGTGCTCCGAGCTTCACGTGGCGGTCGTGGAGCGGAGTAACTTTGATTTCTTCTTTTGTTGTTTCCATGGATTTGTTATGAATCGGTATATGTTTGTTTTCGTTGCTGTGAGGGGTGAGTCGGGGCTCAGAAGAGGAGGTTGATAAATTCGTCGCGCGTGAGGCCGTGGACAACGGTGGCCGGATCGATTCCGGCGGCATGGAGGGCGGCGGCCACACTCTCGCGGTCGTAGTCAACATTCTTAAGATGATCGAGCAGGGCGGAGTTGAGATCGTCGAGCAGGAAGAAGTCGCCCCTCAACGTGATCCGCTCAATGTGGCCTCCGACAGTGGCGATGCTCACATCAAAGTCGCCCACCCCCTCGATGCGCTTCGAGAACGACGCTGATCCGTGCGGATCCTGGCCGTGGAGCCATTCGTCGGTGTGATACGGAGCCTCGATCTCGGCGATGCGCCTCAGATCGTCGGGCGTAAGCACAATGTCGGCATCGGTCATAAACCGGCGCGCAGCCTTCATGAACTGGTTGATCGAGAGGTCGGGGCGGTAGTGGCTCACACTCGTCACCCTCGACCTTACGCTCTCCACGCCTTTGCTCCTGAGCTTGACGGCGGAGGGGGTGATGGCCGCGGCCATGCGCTCCACGTCGACATTAAAGAGCATCGTGCCGTGGGCAATGCTGCGGGTGCCGATCTTGTAGAAAGCGTTGCCGCTCACCTTGCGTTTGTCGGGGCCTATGGTCACGTCGTTGCGGCTGCCGGCTTCGGCCTCGATCCCGAGCGTGCGCAGGAATGATGCAACCTTTTCGGTGTAGGCGGCAAAGGTAGCTGCTGTGTCGACTCCGGAGGCTGTGATGTAGCTGAACATGATGTTGCGCAGGTCGGCATACACGCATCCGCCTCCGCTCTTGCGCCTGACGAGGTCAATGCCATGGGCGCGGCAGTAGTCGGTGTTCACCTCGGTGTCGAGCAGCTGGTGGCGCCCGATAATCACCGTAGGCTCAACTATCCACATGAAGAAATAATCATCGTCGGGCGAGAGGTGTCGGGCTGCAAATTCTTCTGCAGCCAGATAGAAAGGCAGCCTGCGGCGACCTTCGGGAAGGATTATATATTTCATGCGACGTGTTGTTGCGGGCTGCACGGGCAGGCTCCTGAAATGGCTTGAAGCCCACTCCGCGCTTTTCGCTTACAAACTTAGTCAAAAGCTCTGAAAAAACCAAAAAAAGAAATTTTTTGACTT
>CAYWWE010000194.1:0-3175 GCA_964461785.1 uncultured Bacteroides sp. | reverse complement strand
CGGGCCGTTGGAGCCAAGCGTGGGTGAGCGCCGGAGGGTGTGGGTCGATGGTCAAAACATGATTATTTAACCTGATTGAGCTAAAGCCGCGGGCCTGATTATATTTTTGCTTTGATATGGTGGAATAAATGGCGCTAAATTCGTAATTTTGCATCATCTATCCAACCGTCATAATTTTAGACCAGATCATAATAACGATGAAAAAAGTTTTGTTACTCGGCTCGGGTGCCCTCAAGATAGGTCAGGCGGGTGAGTTTGACTATTCCGGCTCGCAGGCTCTCAAGGCTTTGCGCGAGGAGGGAATCGAGTCGGTGCTCATCAATCCTAACATTGCCACTATCCAGACATCCGAAGGCGTTGCCGACCGCGTGTATTTCCTCCCGATCACTCCCGAATTTGTTGAGGAAGTAATCAAAAAGGAGCGTCCTGACGGAATCCTTCTGGCGTTTGGCGGCCAGACTGCGTTGAACTGCGGCACTCAGCTCTATCTCGACGGCACGCTCGAGAAGTATGGAGTTAAGGTGCTCGGCACTTCGGTCGAAGCCATAATGATTACCGAGGATCGTGATCTGTTTGTCAAGAAACTGAACGAGATCGATGTGAAGACTCCCGTTTCGCAGGCCGTGGAGAATCTTGAGGACGCTCTTGAGGTGGCCCACCGCATCGGCTATCCGGTGATGGTGCGCTCGGGCTATGCTCTGGGTGGTCTCGGCTCCGGCATCTGCAACAACGATGAGGAGTTTGTCAAGCACTGCGAGAGCGCGCTGGCCTATTCGCGCCAGATCCTTGTGGAGGAGTCGCTGAAGGGATGGAAGGAGATCGAGTTTGAAGTGATCCGCGACTCGTCTGATCTCTGCTTCACCGTTGTCCCGATGGAAAACTTCGATCCGCTCGGCATCCACACCGGTGAGAGTATCGTTGTGGCTCCCATAGTGTCGCTCACTCCCGAGCAGATCAAGATGCTTGAGGAGATTGCCGTGCGCGTGGTGCGCCACATCGGTATCGTGGGCGAGTGCAATATCCAGTATGCCTTCAACGCCGAGACCAACGACTACCGCATCATCGAGATCAACGCCCGCCTGAGCCGCTCGTCGGCCCTCGCCTCAAAGGCCTCGGGTTATCCTCTCGCTTTTGTCGCTGCAAAACTGGCGCTGGGCTACACCCTCGACCAGATCGGCGAGCCCGGCACACCCAATTCGGCCGCCAAAGCTCCGTCGGTCGACTATATGATCGTGAAGATCCCCCGCTGGGATCTCTCTAAGTTTGTCGGTGTCGACAGGGAGATAGGCTCGTCGATGAAGTCGGTGGGCGAGATCATGTCGATCGGCAAGTCGTTTGAGGAGATAATCCAGAAGGGTCTGCGCATGATAGGTCAGGGGATGCACGGCTTTGTCGGCAACAACGACCTGCACGTGGATGATGTGGAGCACGCACTGACTCATCCTACCGACATGCGCATATTCGCCATAGCGCAGGCTCTGGAGGAGGGGTACACACCCGAAAAGGTGGCAGACCTCACTAAGATCGATATATGGTTTATCGAGCGCCTGGCCAATATCGTCAAGTTTGCCAAGAAACTGCGCGAGCGTGGCGGCACGGTCGAGGAGATTGACCGCGAGACCATGCTGGAGGCAAAGCGCCTCGGATTCTCCGATTTCCAGATCTCGCGCCTCGTAGAGAATCCGTCGGGCAACATGGAGGCCGATGTGCTCCGCGTGCGCGCCCGCCGCAAGGAGCTCGACGTGACTCCCCGTGTGCGCCGCATCAACACCGTGGCATCGGAATATCCCGAGCTCACCAACTACCTGTATGTGACCTACGGCGCCACTGAAAACTCGATACCTTACGACCTCAATGCCCGCAACAACATCATTGTCCTTGGCTCGGGTGCCTATCGCATCGGTAGCTCCGTGGAGTTTGACTGGTGTTCGGTCAATGCAGCCACCACCTGCCGCAAGCTCGGCTACAAGGCGGTGATGATCAACTATAATCCCGAGACGGTGTCGACCGACTACGATATGTGCGACCGTCTCTACTTCGATGAGCTCAGCTTCGAGCGCGTGATGGATATCATAGATCTCGAGACCCCGCGCGGCGTGATTGTCAGCGTGGGCGGACAGATCCCCAACAATCTGGCCATGAAGCTCTATCGCCGCCATGTGCCCGTGCTCGGAACATCGCCCGTGTCGATCGACCGAGCTGAGAACCGCCACAAGTTCTCGGCCATGCTCGATCAGCTCGGCATCGACCAGCCCCGCTGGAAAGAGCTCACCACCGAAGATGAGATCCATGCCTTTGTCGAAGAAGTCGGCTTCCCGGTACTCATCCGCCCGAGCTATGTGCTCTCCGGCGCTGCCATGAACGTGTGCTATGACTACGAGCAGATGCACCGCTTCCTGAGTCAGGCCGCCAAGGTGTCGAAGGAGTTCCCGGTCGTTGTGTCGGAGTTTCTCCAGAATGCCAAGGAGATCGAGTTCGATGCCGTTGCCCGCAACGGTCAGATCGTTGAATATGCCATTTCGGAGCATGTCGAATATGCCGGTGTTCACTCGGGCGATGCCACCCTCGTGTTCCCCGCTCAGAAGATCTATATGGCCACAGCGCGCCGCATCAAGCGTATCAGCGCCCGCATAGCCGAGGCCCTCAACATCTCCGGCCCGTTCAACATCCAGTATCTCGCCAAGGATAATTATGTGAAGGTGATCGAATGTAACCTCCGCGCTTCGCGCTCCTTCCCCTTCGTGAGCAAGGTGCTGAAAAAGAATTTCATCGAGACTGCCACCCGCATCATGCTCGGCGAGAAGCCCGAAGTGGCCGACACCTCGACATTCGACATAGACTATATCGGAGTCAAGGCATCGCAGTTCTCCTTTGCTCGCCTCCACAAGGCCGATCCCGTGCTCGGCGTCGATATGTCGTCGACCGGCGAGGTGGGCTGTCTGGGCCGCGACTTCGACGAGGCTCTGCTCAACGCCATGATCTCCGTTGGCCACCATGTGCCTAAGAAGGGCGTTCTCGTGAGCTCCGGCGATGCCCGCGCCAAGGTCGACATGCTTGAGGCTTGCCGTCTGCTCGACTCGTGTGGCTATCCCATCTACGCCACACCAGGCACCGCCGCTTTCCTTGCCGACAACGGCGTGAAGGCCACTCAGGTGTGCTGGCCCGACGAAGAGGG
>CAYWWE010000193.1:0-3188 GCA_964461785.1 uncultured Bacteroides sp. | reverse complement strand
GGGAGCACTCGGCAAAGATAGCCAATTTGCCCCGCCCCGCCAAATAAAAAGCCTCGCCCGCCACCGGCTCACCACACCGGCCTCCGGGGCAGGGGACGCGACCGGGCGGCTGCGGCGTCGAGCTCCTCCTTGTAGCCTTCGAGATAGAAGTGGAGGGGAGCGCCGGGGGCGCCTGCGCGCCCGCCGGTGGTGACGTTGGCCAGGGCGGCGCCGGTGATGCGTCCGCGGGGCCCGGCGACGGGGCTCACTTCGGCTGCCGTGATGTTGAGGGCGCCCTTGTAGAGCATCCGTCCGAAGCCGTTCCATGCCGCCCGCGCCCAGGGCGAGTCGATCTCGCGCCCTCCGGGGCCGTAGAGGGTCGAGCCTTCGGGGGTCATCCTCACCCGCTCGATGGCGGGATCGATCTGTGCCGTAAAGGCCAGGGCATACATCAGGTGCATCTCGGCTCCGGCCAGGGTGGGGGCTTGGTGGAGCCCCTCGCAGATGCGGCGGAAGTCGGTGTTGTAGGCAGTGGCGGTGCTACTGCTGCAGGTGGAGTTGTTCATCTTGGGTCATTATGGGTGTGAGTTGAAGAAAATTGTCGGACGGGCGCCCTATGTGGCCCACGAGCACATTGCCGCCGTGGTGCGTAAACTCCCCCTCCCTCACCTTGATCTGCTTGAGATAGCGCAGGGTGGGGTCGAGGTGGCTCATGCCGATGGCAAAGGCCGAGTCGGCAAAGTTGATGATGTTTGACGATCCTGCTATGTCGGCCTTTGTGAGCGGGCGGCGCGGGTCGCGCTTGGGGGTGTGACACACCAGCAGGAGCGAGCAGCCGCTCCGGGCGCCACACTCTTTGAGGCGCTTCATCAGCTGCAGGGCCTTGCCCGGGTCGGCGATCTTGTCGGAGAGAAAGGTCATGTTGTCGACGATGATGGCCTCGTAGTCCGACATCATGGCGGCCACTATGTCGTTGAAGGCCGCGTCGATGTCGAGGTCGGCCCCGAGCGAGCCCGCGGGGGTGGCGCGGTGGAGCAGCGGCGGGAGGTCGGCCCCGCCGTAGCGCGACTGAAACTGAGGCGTCCGCAGCTCATAGTCGATATAGAGCACCCGGCATCCCTGCCGCGCGATGTCGCGCGCAATCTGCATGGCCAGGATCGACTTGCCCACATTCGACTCGCTGAACAGCACGCAGATCTCTCCGCGATACCAGAACGGCGGCCAGAGCCCCTGGGGCGTGGAGGCCTCCTCGTCGAGGAAGCTGCGGGCTGGCTTGACGTCGAGGGTCTGACAGAGCTGAAACACGCTCGTGTAGCCCCCGGGAAAAGGATTTTGCATAATAATAAGGATTAGGTTGAAGTTGGTCGGACTGGAGTCAGACAAGTCGGACAAGTCGGACAAGTCTGACAAGTCGGACTCGTCCGCAAAATTAGCACCAGGCTCCAGCGCTCGCGCCCACAAATCATCGCCCGCCGACGGGAGCGACGATTTGTAGCTCCCGGCCGCCGGGCAGCGCCGTAACTTTGCAGCATCAAGTCCGACGACTCAGACAAGTCCGACAAGTCAGACCAATCTCAACCCTAATCTTTAATCTCTTTACAGCTATGACAAGCAAGATCCTCAACCAAATCACTGCCGAACTCACCAACAATGGCGCCGACCTCGACCTCGAAGCCCACCTCGCCCACCTGCGCAATCTCTCGGAGAGCAACCGCCGCCGACTGCTCCGCGAAATGCAGGCGCTCGGGGTCAGCGAGCTCCATGGCTGCGGCGCCTCGATCTACCTCCGCTGCCGCTCGTCGTCCTCCCGCGTCGACCTCGCCCGGCTCCAGGCCGAGTTTCCCCAGGCCTACGCCGCCTGTGTCGACGTCCGTCAGCCCCGACCCTACATCATCATCAAGCAGCACCGCTGAAAAAGCCCCGTGTCAAGTGTGTCAAGTGTGTCAGGTGTGTCACCCGCTGGCACAGTGACACAGTGACACAGCGACACAGTTAGCCTACACCATCAACAAACACACCCATCTAACAATCTTTACCGCTATGGATTACACCACCAACACAGAAATCTCCACTCTCTTCGAGAGCAAGCCCGCTATGGAGTGGATCGAAGAAGCCGGTCGGCGCCCTACGCCGCGACAGCTATGGCACGAGCTATGGCATGAGGGCGAGCTCACCTGCCTCTTTGCCGACACCAACGTGGGCAAGAGCATCTACGCCATTCAGATAGCCAACGAAATCGGAAAAGAAGAAAATATAATATATTTCGACTTTGAGATGAGCGACAAGCAGTTTCAGCTCCGCTACACCGACCCCGACACCGGCGAATACTACCCGATGAGCCCCGGATTTCTCCGCGCCTCCTACTCGCAGGATGCTCCGCTGGTCAACGACGTCGGCCTCATCATCGACCGCATTGTCGACCACTGCCTCGATAAAAAAGCTAATATATTAATAATAGATAATATATCGTGGATATGCAACCGCAGTGAGAGCGGCGATGCAGCCGGAGAGCTGATGCAGAAACTCGTCGAGACCAAGCGCCGCTACGGAATGTCGATCCTCGTGCTGGCCCACACGCCCAAGCGAAACATATCGGCGCCGCTCAATCAGAACTCGCTGGCCGGGTCGAAAAAGCTCGCCAACTTCTTCGACGCCATCTTTGCCATCGGCATCGACAAGAACCGCCGCCCCGGTGGCCGATATATCAAGCAGATCAAGGTGCGCACCGGCGAGATGCTCTACGGCGAGGGCAACGTCATCACAGCCGAACTGATTAAGGAAGGGGCCGCACTGCACTTTGTTGAGACCGGACACGACATGGAGCGCAACATGCTCGACGAGCCCGACGCCATCGACATCGAGCGCGAAAATGCCCGCGCCGAGATAATGCGCCGCATCAACCAGGGCCAATCGGTGAGAACCATAGGCAAAGAGCTCGGTATGAATTACTCTACCGTGCAGCGATATAAAAAGCAGAGGCTTGCGCAGGAAGCCAACAGCCCTACCCAGACGAATCTGCCCTGATACGTCTGTGTCAGGTGTGTCACTGTGTCACTGTGCCAACGGGTGACACACTTGACACACTTGACACACCTGACACTCATCGCCGACTGGCTCGCAGTCAGACAAGTCGGACAGGTCGGACAGGTCTGACTTGGTGATTTCCGATCTTTTTCGTATCTTTGCGGACAAGTCAGATATGTCAGACT
>CAYWWE010000192.1:0-3227 GCA_964461785.1 uncultured Bacteroides sp. | reverse complement strand
ATGGATATGAGGAAACAATGCTTGATCGGTATCTTTGCGCTGCTTCTGACTCTGCTGTCGGGAGGTGGCTTTTCGGCTTATGCCGATGCGGAGGGGAGCAGAAACCGGATAGGGTTTACGGGTACGTTGACTTCGTCGGACACATATTCGTTTGACGTGGCCTATCACTACAGGCTGAGTGAATATGTGGGCATAGGAGGGGCTGTAGGGCGATGGGCCAACTATTATGACGAGGGGCGGGCAAGCGGACCGCACTGGAGCGTGGACGATGACGACAACCGACCGTCGAATTACTATCTGAGGCCGTCGGTGGTGCTGAAGACGCCCGGATTGCGCTATCGTGCCGCCACATGGTCGCTCTATGGCGAGCCGGGGGTGATGCTCAATGTGCCCTATCAGCGGGTGTGCATCGCCCTGACCGAGCATTGGCCTCACACTGATTATACTTATGTCAGCACAAGCCGAGGGCAGTGGTTTGCGGTCGAATTGCGCGCCGGGCTCAATGTGGATATCGAGCTGTGTAGCATCAGTTTCGGCTATCTGCTGTCAAATCTCGATATCTACAGCCAGTACAGGCAGCTGTCGTACAACGGAGTGTCGTTTCGCGATGCCTATCCCGTTCGTGGCAGGATGCAGGGGGCTTTCCTCTCGGTGGCCTTCAATTTCTGAGCAGCGCTGGTCAGGATCGGGCGGCGAGGGTTGAGAGCCAGTTTGTGAATAGCCCTACTGCGTGGGAGTGCCAGCGGTCGACGGGCCGGCGCGTCGGATCGTTGTCGGGATAGTAGTTGGCGGGTATCGAGGGATTGATCCCTTTGGCCAGGTCGCGGTGATACTCGAAGTCGAGAGTGTCGGGGGCATATTCGGAGTGGCCGAGGATATAGTGCTCCGGAGCATCGGGGGCGCTCACCATGTAGACCCCGCTTTCGGGGCTGGCGGCGGCGATCTCTATCCCGGGGCAGGCATCGATGTCGGCGGCGGAGACTCCGCTGTAGCGGCTGTTGGGCACCATAAACGGCGGCTCCATGCCGCGGAAGAGCGGATGATCGGCTGCTGACGGATATTGCGGGAAGACTCCCGAGATCTTGCGCTCATACATCTCCTTGTCTATCCCGTAGTGATGGTAGAGGGCTGCCAGAGCGCCCCAGCAGATGTAGACGGCGGGGATGCGGCGGGCGCGCAGGGTGTCCATCATTGCTGCGAGCTCCTGCCAGTAGTCTACCGCCTCGAAGTCGAGCGCTTCCACCGGAGCTCCGGTCACGATCACGCCGTCGGGTTGCCTTTCGGCGTCAAGCATCTGAGCCGGAGAGATATAGAAGCGGTCGATGTGCTGCTGCGCGGTGTTGCGGCTCCGGTGGGTGGCGGGAGCCACAAGGGTGAGCCTGACGTCGTAGGGCGCGGGCGCCAGAAGGCGTATGAAGTCGGTCTCCGTCATCTCTTTAAGGGGCATGAGATTGACGAGCGCTATGTCAAGCCGGCCACGGATGCGATCGGGCTGCAGGCCGTCGGCGGCTGTGGCCGAGGGGAGATTGTCGGGAAGGATCAGAGCCAAGATTATTTGTATTATGTGCCTGAGATGGCGTGAGGGATCAGTTGATGGAGTCGGTGCGCAGACGGTCGAGGAGCCTCCGGCGCGCTTCGGTGGGGCTGAGAGCGGTGTCGGCGCTTTCTTTGACTGCTTTAAGCCGCACGGTGGGGACAGCCTCAGCCACTTTCTTTTCCCCGACAGTGGTCTGGATGGCAGGCGAGGGCTCGGGAGCTTTCTTAAACTTGGGAGCGGCCTCGGCGATAAGCGGCTTTTCGGGCTCGGGCTGAGGCTTGGCTTCGACCGGAGCGGGAGCCGCAGGCTGCTTACTGCCGATCATGGCATAATAGGGCTCTACACGGCCGGCGGAGTGATAGGCGTCTGCGTAGTATTTCTCGTCGAGATCCGACACTATCACCCCGCGTGAGGTGGATGAGTGGATCATCTTGCCGTTGCCCACATAGAGTCCGACATGATTCACCCCCGACCCCTTCTTGCCGGTGGTGAAAAACACGAGGTCGCCGGGAATTAGCTCGCGCCGGCCTCCGCTCAGCAGGCTGCACCATTGCTGTTGCTGCGACGAGTTGCGCGGGAGCTTGATTGACAGCGCGTCGAGATAGACCTGCGTCACGAAACCAGAGCAGTCGGCTCCTTTGCCTCGTGTGTGGCCGCCGTAGCTGTAGGGAGTGCCGAGCCACTTGTCGGCTTCCGACATGAGGCGTTTGGTTGCGTCGGGCTCCGCGCTTACAGCCTGTTTGGCTATCTGGCTTGGTTTGAGTGAGGTGGAATAGCCCGGGGTTGCCACTACGGCAGTCTTGCGTGAATGGCATGCGCCGAGCCCGATAGCCAGCGCGAGAATGAGGGGGCCGAGCAAGACCGCCCTTTTGCGGAAGAGAGAAACACAATTGCACATAACGGTGCAAAGATAGTGAATTTCGCCGAATCGTCACGCATAATATGCTCAACCCATTGTTAAGTGGGGGGCAGCTCAGGGCTGACGTTCCTTAGGGTTCTGATGTTGTGAATCGGCGATTTCAGCCTCCACTAAGCGGACGCGAGCCTGCAACTCATCTGCCGTGGGGAGCAGAGATGAGGCCGGATCAATCCTGACATTGTCATAGGAAGCAACCCCCATTGGAGTCTCTATGCCTTTGAAGGCCCAGCGTACATCTGTCTCGTCTTTGTCGCTGCAAATAAGTAGTCCTATCGTAGGATTGTCGTCTGGTCCCTTGATCAACTCATCCACTGCGTTGATGTAATAATTTAGCTTCCCGGCATATTCCGGCTCAAAAGGACGTACCTTTAGCTCAACCACGACGTATGCTTTTAGCCTGATATGGTAGAATAGCATATCAATCTTACGCACCCGCCCTCCGACGATGAGTTCTTTCTGTCGACCTACGAATGCGAATCCGGTTCCAAGTTCGAGCAGAAAACGCGTGATGTTTTGTTCGAGAGCCGCCTCAAGCTGCTCTTCCTTGTAATTGACGGGGACAGTGATAAATCCGAAGTCGTAATTTTCTTTAGTAATCTCCTGCGCCATACGGTATTGGGCATCAGGCAGATATTCCTGAAAATTACTGATAGCCTTGCCGTGTGAACGATGCAGATTGGCTTTCAGGGCGTTGTCCAATGTCTGTCGGCTCCAGCCTCCGAGAATAGACTCTTTCAGGTAGAAGATGGCCTCGTCGATGTCCTTGCACTT
>CAYWWE010000191.1:0-3227 GCA_964461785.1 uncultured Bacteroides sp. | reverse complement strand
AGGGCATGGCCGCTCGCGGGGTTGGTGAGCTGCACGTCGGTCAGCAGCGACAGCGCCGTGACGCCGCCACCGATGCCCTCACCGGTCGAAGCGCCGGGGCCGTAGCCCGTCAGGAAACCGGTTGCATAGATATTTCCCTCGACCTTGACGGCGTTGAGGTAAGGGTCGTAGGTTATGAGGGTCTGTCCGATCTTTATTCCGGCGGTCAACGTGATCAGGGCGCTGAACGTCTTGGCCGCCGTGATGGTCTGCTCGGTGTCGAGCGTCACATAGTTGCCCTTGGGCTGATATTGCGACGCCGTCCAGTTGCGCATGGCTAGCGGAGTGATCATGCCATCGTCGGATGTGGCGGTGGTCACGTCGGCGGCCTTCCAATGGGTCTGCACCGAGCCATCGGCCATGAGTACCTGAGCCGCGGTCCCTCCGGCCTTGACAAACGATGCCGCAGTGACCGGAGCCGTGAACGTCTTAGCACCGGTTATGCTCTGCGCCGTGTCGGTGGTGACATACTTGGCCAGATCCGCCTCCTTGAGGTAGTGTTGGCCGGTGATCCACCCCTGTGTGGCATAGGCGTGATCGGTCAGATAGGCCGCAAGCTCCGCCTCATCCAGTCCACCACCGCCGACACCCGACGCGCCCGCATCCTGCCCCGGCCCGAAGCCTGACAGGAAACCGTCAGTGTAGAGCCCGGCATAAAGAGCATGGATCGCCGTCACCGGATCCGCCTCCGTCCCCACATTGACCAGCTCGAAATATCGCGCAAACTCCTCCCGCGTCATATACCCCGCCAGATCCGCAGCTACCCCGCTGCCCGAGCCGGAGAGCTTACGCGAAACCGGAGAGGCGCCGTCGCGCCTCGAACGCGGAGACGCAGCCACGGATCTTATCGAAAATCTGTATCTGTTTCTGTTCATCATTCAATGGGTGTATAGCTGTCAGGTGAAATCTCTCTCATTGTTGCGTCGGCGGTACCGGCAATCGCATCGAGCCTCACGGAGGTAGGCAGGAATCTCTTGCCGGGGGCATCGCCCTCGCTCCATGTACGCGGCACGGGCGATAGAGCCACGTCTGCCGACATCTCTCCGCGCAGCGCGAGGTGGGGGCTGTCATACTGGCTGATCAACGTATCGAGAAGAAGCTCCTCTATAATACCGGCGCGACTACGGTAAAAGGTACCCCTTGCAGGTGTCAGACCACCCGAATTGTCGGCCACCAGCATCACCGCACGGGCTGTAGGGGCTTCCACGGCGCTCCCGGCTTTGAGGCTTACATCTATATCAGAGGCAGCTCCCTCGATGGCAATGCCGGTGTAGATGATGTCGTCGGTGGGGATGTCGGATCCGTCGCCGCGCACGATCTCCATCTCCGGAGCGCCGTAGAGACACCACCGGACAATGTCGGCCAGACTGTGACCCGATGCCTCACCCTGCCTTCCGTAGTCAAACCAATCGACACCACCGTAGACCGTCAGACGCAGACGGCCATTGCCGCCGATGGTTGGGAACGGCACATACTCACCCTCGCCGCGCTTCTCATAGATGGCGGGCAGGGAATCGCGCCAGTAGCCTATGCACTGGCGGTTTTTCTTCCAACCGCCGAAGCCGGAAGCGCTTTTGCGGTTGGCGGCATCGTAATAGGCCAACCACATATCACCGAGCGAGGCCGCTCCCGCCGCCCATGACCCGAACGAGCCGCACTGACTGGAATTCTTGATACTCCGGTTGACATAGTGGGCCACCGGCACACCATCATCGCCGATCAGCTCCAGAGCCACCGGGATATATCCGAAATTGGCCCAATTCTGCAACCGGTCATAGTTGCCTTTCTCATTCCATTTGTCGGCTGTCTCATAGGGATTATACCGCGTGTCAAGCAGGAAATTGAGTGATACACGGATGTAGTATGAGGCGGAGGTGAGCGACGATAGCCATGGGCCGTCGAGGGTCATGACCGGCGCGCCGATCACCGGACCGAATGTCACGCCGATGCCGACACCGAGGCTCGATGTGTCGGTAGGCTTAACCTTGGCCACGATACCCGAACAGTCGCTACCGCTGTGACCCGACACGATGCGGAACAGGGGCGAGCCTTTGATGTCGAGACCACGGGGGACAGCCTCGCTATCCGGATCAGTGAAGCCATAGATGCTGAATCCGTGGATCAGCTTTTCCGGATCATAGTCGGTGTTGACCTGTAGGCTATTGGTCGCGTCGGCTGCTTTCAGAGCCTCAGTGTCGAGCGCACCGTCGGCCAGAGTGGTGTCGGAGTAGGTCGAATAGTCGAGCGTGATCTTATGGGCTACCGGGGCGATGCTCTTGGTCGCATCGGTCGATGTCCAGTTCAGATCATCGCCTGTAGCAGCCGGGGCCGCGGAGGCGAGTGCATTCCAGTCGTATGCCCATGCCTTGCCGCCCCATTGGCGCAGATGCAGGGCGAAAGGCCGGAGGATCACCTCAACGGCTTCCTTGAGGTTCATGGCTTGCCCGTCTTCGTCGAAAAAGTTATCTGCCGAGATAAAGACATCGGCCAGCGACAGCGGCACGGTGATATTAGTTTTTGTCGAGCTGATAAGGCCGTAGGTCTCGGAGATGGCCGTGGCGCCGAGAGCGCTTCGGAGGATGGTGTCGAGACTCACCCGACCCGATCCGGCAAACTCGCTCCGTTCCATCGGGGCGAAGTCGGCAAACGTTAGCTCCACGGTGTAGCCTCGCGCGGTGGCGTATGGCTCCTCAAAGAGCTCCGGCTCCAGAGAGCCGCGCCACACCGCTACGCCGTCGGCGCAGATCTCGACCGTCACGCCGAGCGGATCGACTGTGTAGAGATCGCTGAAATACTGAAAGGAGGGCGAGATGAGGCGCAGCGTGGCGGTGCTACCCTCGGTTACATCCTCCGGAGCCGCCTCATCCCATTCGATGCTGACGGGGCTATCGGCGTCGAAGTCGAGCGCCGGAGACGCGGGCCACGGCGCCGCCGCCTCCTGACTGATGGTGACCGACCACACGCGGTCGCCGGTGGCATAGTAGGTGGAGCCATCGGGCGCTGTGTGGGGCTCGAACGGCACACGGCCTACGAAAGATCCTGTATATCGCGGGTAAAGCATGGGATTAATGTCGTTTGGATGAATACTGTTCCTCTTTTTCCAGAATACCACGGATGACGCGCCCGGCTATCTCAAACCGCACCTTGCCGCTAAATCCCGCATCGCGGGGCTCAAGCATACTTTCGAG
>CAYWWE010000190.1:0-3261 GCA_964461785.1 uncultured Bacteroides sp. | reverse complement strand
TCAACACTTGCAGTCCCGGCTTTCGTTCCGAAAGCCGGGACTGCAAGTGTTGAGGTTTATGGGTTTATAGGGTTATAAGGTTATGGGTTTATGGGGCCAGCTACTACTGCGTAGCCGTGGAATGGAGGCGTCCTCGCCTCCGCTGTGCCCTCTCCCCCTAACTGTGGACAAGCACTCGAAAAAGATAATTATAAAAATTGAATTATGAGACAAACAGCTGTACTTACCGTAATGCTTTTGCTTGTATCGTTCGCCGCACAAGCCATAATCATACAACCTATGGATTTCAAAGATACAAACAAGGCCTACGATAATTATATCGAGTTTCTAAAACAACATGATGTGCATATCTCCTTACCTCCAAACTTTTCCCCTGTCAGCGTCAGAGGACTCTCTGACGCGAAAACCTCTATCGGGAGAGGCGCGAAATATTTAAATATCGACTGTAACCCTGCAGATATCGAAGCAATAGTAGAAGATGACAGTTGCAAGGTCGCTATCTGTTACCCTCAGATAATGGTGAACTTTGCGAAACCCTACTACCCATTATCTGTGCATGGAAGCAATGCGATAGAGGCCGATCTCCGAATGATCCATGACGATATGGATCTTGACGTCAGGCCAATGGTCAACATAATAGCGGAAGAGGATATGTCGGAATATGCAAACGCAGATACCGTGGCCATCTATGAATTTGATATGCTTGACCATTTATTTATGGACAACTATACCCACGCTGTAGGAATATATCTGCGAAAAAAGGATCATCCATCGCTACTCGTCAGACTTATGCTTAGATACCACACTGTAAAGGATAAAGATAAATATATACGTTTGGTACTTGACAACATACGCTTCGGCGACAATCCTTCCGAGACATTTATGGAACTTGAGAGACAGAACAGTAAATGGCAGGACTTCCGCTTTCCAACCAAGTACCGTAAGTTTACAGGAATCCTTCCAGATATCAACGACGAGACCCTTGAGGAAATCAACCGCGCGAAGGCATGGTGTGAGGCGCACGGAATGAAGGAACTCCCTAAAATAGACGATGAGACGCTGGATGCGTTGAACAGAGCCAAAAAGTCACGCCAAAAGTAATTCAAACTCGCGAAAGCCAAGTAGCCCTAAAATGGGAGTGTGGCCTCGAATGAATAGTGCTGGCCATCTATTGGAAAGGTGAAGTCTATACGCCACGCGTGGAGCATCAGGCGCTCTGTTTTGTCGCCGGAGTGGTGGCCATAAAGCCGGTCTCCAACAATCGGCATTCCGAGACCTTGCCCAGATGCGGCATGCACCCGCAATTGATGCGTGCGCCCTGTCAATGGATGGAACACTACCCTACTTCTACCCTCTTTGACACTTGTAAACTCATAGTCTGTTACGGCTTCTTTCCCTCTTTCGAAATCAACGCGCTGACGGGGACGGTCGAGCCAGTCGGGAGACAACGGCAGCTCGATGCGACTACGCTGCGGAAGTCCTGCCTCCTCATAATCTTCATCCAAGACAGCTACATAGGTCTTCTTGACTCTGCGCATAGCAAACAATTGCTGCATGAGTTTAAAGGCTATGGGTCCGAAAGTGGCTACGAGCAAACCGGAGGTATCCTGATCAAGCCGATGCGCTACCTTCACCTGCCGCTCATCGCCATATCTCTCTTCAAGCCACTTCTGCACTGAGAGTGCAGGACCCTTCCCGGGGACGGAAAGCATACCGGATGGTTTGCTGACTACACAAAACCATCGGTTTTCGAAGATGATTTCCGGTTCGGCTGTTGTGCGTGAAATACAGTCATCACTGAGTGGAGGCTCAATGGCAAGTCCTTGAAGCATCCACGTCAGCACCGGCAGACATTTACCTCGACACGCCGGGTAATGATTGCCATGAAGGCGCACCTCCCCTCCTTTGGGCTTGCCATACCAATACTCAGCTATCGACACCGGGCGCCAACCTTTCAGATATACCGCCTGCAACAGTTTTGGTGCGCAACATTCTCCTGCTCCGGAAGGAGGAATACGCATCGGAGTCTCAGCAAAAATCTCACTCAGGCTACGGTTTTCCCCCAGCGCATTGAGCACTTTGAAGTTATCGAACAGCCATACCTGCAGGGCCTCGGAATTAGCCCGGCGCTTTTCCTTCATGGCCGCAATCTGCGACTGTGCATCCTCAAGCCGCTGGGCGAACGGGGCCAACTCGAGGGCTGCCTTTTTCTTGAGGCGATGCAACTCCGCTTTCTCAAACTGACTCTGACGAATCATCGCAGCCAATTCGGCCTCGTCGGCAGCCCCGGACTTACGTTTGGCCTCGCGCTCCTGTTTCGAGCGGCGACACTTTTCCTTATATGCCGAGACCTCAGCATCCAAGGAGGCTTTCGCCATCCCGTATTGATTCCGAATCTCGGCCAAGGTCTCGCTTTCGAAGCGGGATATCTCAACGTTCTGGCGAGAAATATCAGCCTCTTTGGTCTTGAAGTGACCGTCAGGTTGGAGATAGTCGAAGACTGGCCCCACAAATCCGGGATAATAGAACTCTCCTTCACCCATTTGTCCGGAGAAAGCGTAGAGCGTATGCCGCTCCCCCTCGGCATCCTCAGCAATGAGCACACCGAGCATTTTTCCAGCCTCAAGTTCACGGCAGAACTTGATGTCATCCAGGCGGTCGCTCTGTTTCAGATTCTCGAGCCTCCCGGTCAAATGCCGGAAAGCGGAATCGCAAGCCTCGTCTGGAGTGTAGTCAAATGGATTGTTCATCTTATTCTTCTTCAAATTAGTTGAAAGTTACCGAATATCGCACAAAGGATGAATATTAGGCTCGGATCTTTAAGTCAGCGCAGAACAGACAGAAGGGCGCAGAAATATATTTTAGTCTTCAGTCTTGAGTCTTAAGTCTTCAGAGGGCTACGCAGTTGTTCGGGGATGGCGCTGATCTTACAGCACAGAACTGAAGGAGGGAGCTCAGAATATAAGACATTGTTCAGTTGAGAAGAACTGGTCATCTTATTACCCCCTGATAACTGTGAATACCATATAGGCGACATATAGGAGGGTGAGTAGCGCTCCGGCGGGACGTCCGATAGTGCGCTTTTTGGTCAACATCGGGAATAGCCACAACAAGGCGGCCGCTCCCACAAGGGTAATGAAATCGACAAAGCCTAATGAGTCTGCTTTCAAGGGGATGACGAGTGCACTGATACCGATTGTAAGCAGAGCATTTATGATGCAAGAACCTACGATATTGCCGAAAGCAATACCGCTTGCTCCC
>CAYWWE010000189.1:0-3277 GCA_964461785.1 uncultured Bacteroides sp. | reverse complement strand
TGACGCTCAGTTGGCGGGGGCGTTGAGGAGGCGGAGGAGCTGCTCGGGGTGGTCGGTGGTGATGAAGTCGGCGCCGAGATAGATGAAGAGCTTCATGTCGTCTTCATTGTTGACGGTCCAGACATTGACGGGAAGTCCGAGCTGATGGGCCTCCGAGATCCAGTGAGGATTCTTCTTAAGCACTTTGGCCGAATAGTCCAGACCGTTGAGCTTGAGCTCCTTCACGCTGGCGGGAGCGAGATCGCCGTTGAGATAGTAGATAGGGATCTCGGGAAGCAGCTTGCGGAAAGCCAGGCAGGCGTTGAGCGAGAAACTGATGATGTCGGTGTTGTCGAGCATCTCATGCTTGCGGAGGAGGTCAACTATCCGTGCGGCAGCCTCGTCTTCGCGGTTGAGGTCGTTGAGAGCTTTCATCTCAAGCACAAGCCGGGTCGAGGGGCGCGATTTCGCAAGGGCAAGATATTCGTCGAGAGTGGGCATCTTCTCTCCGTTTTTGAGCGCCAGACCACGCAGGACGGCCGACGGAGTGGTCTCCATATCATATTTGCCCTCAAACTTGCGGTCATGATTCACCAGCAGACTGTCGTCGACCGTGAGCCAGACATCCATCTCCGATCCGTAGGCCCCGATCGAATCGGCCTTGCGGAATGAGGCGAGCGAGTTCTGGGCCGACCCGTCGGTCTTCCAATAGCCGCGATGTGCTATCACTTTGGTCTCGGCGTAAAGCGAGGTTGCTGTCAACACAGCGATAATCAGTGCAAGGATGTTTCTCATGATGGTAAGGATGATAATGATGTAGCCGCAATACGAAAAAAGGGTAAGCTGACTACATCGCACCGCTCAACCCGGGCCCGCTGCTTCGATCAAGATCTGACGGATTACCCGGGGAGCCAGTCGTGTAGGACTTACCCGGCTGCAAAGTTACGACTTTTTTCCGACGCTCCAAAAAAAATCGTTAACTTTGCGCGACCCAAAGACATCCATCCAACATGTCTGGCTGGCCAAACAGAAGCTATGTCACTCATTCACCGACTCTTTATCACATTGATCTCCACGGCAGCCACTCTTTCGGCAGCCGCCTCGGAAATACCATTCGACTCCATCTTTTCAGGCCGCACCCTCCGCGCCGACTATTCCATGACCGGAGGCAGAGGCAACTTTGCAATCAGCCTCCACAGGCAGGCCACCATGCCCGGCTGGGCCGGACGGCGCCACCACCTCGCCGAGCTCCCTCTGGCAGGCGACGCACAGCTCACCATGACCGACGCCTCTACCGGCGACACGATCTACCGCACATCGTTCTCAACCCTTTTCCACGAATGGCTCTCGACCCCCGAGGCTACCGAACGCGCCCGCACGTTTGACCACACCGTGCTCCTGCCCGAGCCCAGAAAGGATGCCCGGATCAACCTCACTTTCACCGACCAGCGCCGCGAGCCAATGACATCGATGGAGTTTGTCTACTCGCCGGCCGACATACTCGTGGAGCGTCTCGACAACCGCCCTGCCCTGCCTCACCGCTACCTCCACCGCTCGTCGCTGCCCACCGACCGGGCCGTCGACATCGCCATCCTCGCCGAGGGCTACACCGAGGCAGAGATGGACTCCTTTTATATCCACGCCCAGCGCGCTGCCGACGAGATACTGTCTTATCAGCCGTTCAGCGACCGCGCAGACCGCTTCAACATCATCGCCGTGGCCTCGCCGAGCGCCGAGAGCGGTGTGAGCGTCCCCCGCTTAGGCGACTGGAAATCGACCGCCTTCGGCTCCCATTTCTCCACATTTTATTCCGACCGCTATCTCACCGCGCCATCGGTGGCCCGGCTCCACGACGCGCTCGTCAACATCCCCTACGAGCATATCATCGTCCTGGCCAACACCGATGAATACGGAGGCGGAGGCATCTACAACAGTTATACCCTGACCGCCGCACGCCACAAACTGATGCGCCCCGTCGTTGTCCATGAGTTCGGCCACAGCTTCGGAGGTCTGGCCGACGAATATTTCTATGTAGGCGACGTGATGGAAGACAGCTATCCCTTCGACGTGGAGCCCTGGAACCAGAACATCACCACCCTCACCGATTTCGACTCGAAATGGAAACGCCTCCTCCCCGAGGGCACACCCTTCCCCACCGATCCGGCCGATGCCGCCAAATATCCCGTCGGACTATACGAGGGGGGCGGCTACTCGGCCAAAGGAGTCTACCGTCCGGCCGACGAATGCAGGATGCGCAACAACACCTATCCCACATTCTGCGTCGTATGCACCGATGCAATAGCCCGTCTGATTGATTTTTATACTGAAGATTAACATTTCCTCAACTACCCTTCACCGTAAGTCATGGAAAAGAAATACAGCCGCACCCTCATCACCACTGCGCTACCCTATGCCAATGGTCCCGTTCATATCGGACACCTTGCCGGTGTCTATGTACCCGCAGACATCTACGCCCGATTCCTCCGTCTCCGGGGCGAGGACGTGGTCATGGTAGGCGGCAGCGACGAACACGGAGTGCCTATCACCCTCAAAGCCCGCAAGGAGGGTGTGACACCCCAGGATATCGTTGACCGCTATCATGCCGTGATACGCGACTCCATGAAGGAGCTGGGTATCACCTTCGATGTCTATTCCCGCACCACCTCCGACATACACCACGCAACGGCCTCCGAGTTTTTCCGCCATCTCTACGACAACGGCAAGTTTATCGTCAAGACTTCGCTCCAGCCCTACGACGAGCAGGCAGGCGAATTTCTGGCCGACCGCTATGTGGTGGGCACCTGCCCGCGCTGCGGCAAAGACGGCGCCTACGGCGACCAGTGCGAAGCCTGCGGCAGCTCGCTGAGCGCCACCGAGCTCATCAACCCGCGCTCAGCCCTGACAAACGCACCCATCACCATGCGCGAGACCACCCATTGGTATCTCCCCCTCGACCAGTATGAGGACGCGCTGCGCAAGTGGATTCTCGACGGCCACAAGGAATGGAAAACCAACGTCTACGGCCAGTGCAAGTCGTGGCTCGATGCCGGACTCCAGCCCCGCGCCGTGAGCCGCGATCTCAGCTGGGGTGTGCCCGTGCCCGTAGAGGGCGCCGAGGGCAAGGTGCTCTATGTATGGTTTGATGCCCCGATCGGTTATATCTCCAACACCAAGGAGATCCTGCCCGACACATGGGAAACCTACTGGAAAGATCCGTCGACACGCATAATCAACTTCATAGGCAAGGACAACATCGTGTTCCACTGCATCGTGTTCCCCGCCATGCTCATGGCCTACG
>CAYWWE010000188.1:0-3290 GCA_964461785.1 uncultured Bacteroides sp. | reverse complement strand
ATATAAAAAAGCAGACCGGCGCTGTCGTCACGACGCTCCGGTCTGAGGGGATGATGATGTCCGGGCCGGGAGGGGAAATTGGCCCGGACGGGGGTTGGGGTTGATTCTTAGTTAATGCGGTGTGATCATTTGGCGCCGACAATCTCTTCGGCTTCCTCCACGTTTTCTGCTTCGGCGAGGAGGCCGTTGATGTCGTCTTTCGATCCTACGACGAGGCGGTCGTAGTCTCTCAGACCTGTGCCGGCGGGGATGAGGTGTCCGCAGATCACGTTTTCTTTCATGCCTTCAAGGGTGTCGGTCTTGCCGTTGATGGCGGCCTCGTTGAGCACCTTGGTCGTCTCCTGGAAGGATGCGGCCGAGATGAAGCTGGAGGTCTGGAGAGCGGCACGGGTGATACCCTGGAGGATCTGCTCGGAGGTGGCGGGCACTGCGTCGCGCACCTGAACGAGCTTGAGATCGCGGCGCTTGAGGCTCGAGTTTTCGTCGCGCAGCTTGCGGGCGGTGATGATCATGCCGGGCTTGAGTGTCTCGCTGTCGCCGGCGTCGGTCACTACCTTCTTGCCCCAGATGCGGTCGTTCTCGTCCATGAAGGCCATCTTGTCAACTACCTGCTGCTCGAGGAATCCGGTGTCGCCCGGATCTATGATGTTGACCTTGCGCATCATCTGGCGCACGATCACCTCGAAGTGCTTGTCGTTGATCTTCACGCCCTGCATACGGTAGACGTCCTGGACATTGTTGACGATGTACTCCTGCACGGCTGTCGGGCCCATGATGGCGAGGATGTCGGCGGGGGTGATGGCGCCGTCGGAGAGGGGTGTGCCGGCGCGCACATAGTCGTTGTCCTGCACGAGGATCTGCTTGGACAGGGGGATGAGATATTTCTTGACGTCGCCTGTGCGGGAGGTGACGGTCACTTCCTTGTTGCCTCGCTTGATGGAGCCGAGGGTCACTTCGCCGTCGATCTCGGCCACGATGGCGGGATTGGACGGGTTGCGGGCCTCGAAGAGCTCGGTCACGCGGGGGAGACCACCGGTGATGTCACCGGCCGAACCGGCTGAGCGCGGGGTCTTGACGAAGATCTGGCCGGCCTTGACCTCGGCGTTGTCGTCGAGGATGAGGTGGGCGCCCACGGGGAGCGAATAGGTGCGGAGCACCTGTCCATTGGCGTCGACGATCTGGGCTTCGGCGGCTTTGGTGCGGTCTTTCGACTCGATGATGATCTTTTCGCTCACGCCCGAGTGTTCGTCGGCTTCAACCCGGTAGGTTACATTCTCGATGAGGTTGTTGTAGCGGACGGTACCGTTCATTTCCGATACGATGACGGCATTGAAGGGATCCCATTCACACACGATGTCGCCTTTCTTGACTTCGTCGCCGTTGGAGAAGTAGAGCTTGGAGCCGTAGGGAATCTGGGCGTTGGTGAGCATGAGGCCTTTGGGCGACATGATGCGCATTTCGCCCAGACGTCCGATGACTACTTCTACGGGGCGGCCGTTGGCATCGACTTCGTCGGTGGTGACGGTGCGCACTTCCTCAAATTCGAGGTGGCCTTCGTAGCGCGAGGTGACAGACGAGATGGCGGCAACGTTGGAGGCCACACCACCGACGTGGAATGTACGGAGGGTGAGCTGTGTGCCGGGCTCGCCGATCGACTGGGCTGCGATCACGCCCACTGCCTCGCCTTTCTGGACAAGGCGGTTGTTGGCGAGGTTGCGGCCATAGCACTTGGCGCAGACGCCTTTCTTTGACTCGCAGGTGAGGACGGAGCGGATCTCGACGCTCTCGATGTCGGAGGCATCGATGCGGTCGGCAGCGTCGTCGGTGATCTCTTCGCCGGCGGCAACGATAACTTCGTTGGTCACGGGGTCGATGATGTCGTGGACGCTCACGCGGCCTACGATGCGCTCGCCGAGCGATGCAACGACCTCGTCGTTGGCCTTGATCTCGCGGCAGACGAGTCCGCGGAGGGTGCCGCAGTCTTCTTCGTTGATGATCACGTCGTGGGCCACGTCGACAAGTCGGCGGGTGAGATAGCCGGCGTCGGCGGTCTTCAGAGCGGTGTCGGCAAGACCCTTACGGGCACCGTGGGTGGAGATGAAGTATTCGAGCACCGAGAGACCCTCCTTGAAGTTGGCAAGAATCGGGTTTTCGATGATCTGGCCGCCTTCGGCACCGGCTTTCTGAGGCTTGGCCATAAGGCCGCGCATGCCTGAGAGCTGACGGATCTGGTCTTTCGAACCACGGGCGCCGGAGTCGAGCATCATGTATACAGGGTTGAAGCCCTGCTGGTCGGCCGAGATCTGCTTCATGAGGGTGTCGGCAAGGCGGGCGTTGACGTGTGTCCAGATGTCGATGATCTGGTTGTAGCGTTCGGTGTTGGTGATGAAGCCCATCTGATAGTTGGTCATCACTTCCTGCACCTGCTCGTAGCCTTCGTTGATATACTGCTCCTTTTCGGCCGGGATGAGCACGTCGCCGAGGTTAAACGAGAGGCCGCCGCGGAATGCCATGTAGTAGCCGAGGTTCTTGATGTCGTCGAGGAACTGGGCCGAGCGGGGGATACCGCAGCGCTTGATTACCTTCGAGATGATGCCGCGGAGACTCTTTTTGGAGAGGATCTCGTTGACATAGCCTATCTCTTTGGGCACATACTTGTTGACAAGCACGCGGCCAACGGAGGTGTTGTCGATAAGGCGCTTGACGGGATTACCGTTTTCGTCGATATCGTCGACCACCACCGAGACAGGGGCGTGGAGGGTGACGCGGCCTTCGTTGTAGGCGATCTCAGCTTCTTCAGGGCCGTAGAATTTCAGGCCCTCGCCTTTGTCGCCGTGGCGGAGCTTGGTGATATAATAGAGGCCGAGCACCATGTCCTGAGACGGAACGGTGATAGGCGCGCCGTTGGCGGGATTGAGGATGTTGTGGGCGCCGAGCATGAGGAGCTGCGCCTCGAGCACGGCCTCGTTGCCAAGGGGAAGGTGGACAGCCATCTGGTCGCCGTCGAAGTCGGCGTTGAAGGCCGTACATGCGAGCGGGTGGAGCTGGATTGCCTTGCCTTCGATCATCTTGGGCTGGAAGGCCTGGATGCCGAGACGGTGAAGTGTCGGGGCACGGTTGAGGAGCACGGGGTGGCCCTTCATCACATGCTCGAGGATGTCCCATACGATGGGCTCCTTGCGGTCAACGATCTTCTTGGCGCTCTTGACGGTCTTGACGATGCCGCGCTCGATGAGCTTGCGGATCACGAAAGGCTTGTAGAGCTCGGCGGCCATATTCTTGGGGATGCC
>CAYWWE010000187.1:0-3312 GCA_964461785.1 uncultured Bacteroides sp. | reverse complement strand
GCCGTCGATGACGCTCCATACATCATCGGCGTTTTTCATTGGTTTATGGACATTTTTTAAAGCCCTGATTGTAGCCGAGTTTTCATCAGTAAAAAGAGCAGGATCGCCGGTGTTGGCAATCACTACGGTGGTGAATTTTTTTCCTTCCTCTGTCGGTATCAGAATCGGGATAACCGGCCGTTTCTCGCCCTCCGCGCCTGAGTATTCCTGATAATAAGGCATGCCCACTCTGTGGCCCGTAGCGTTATATTGTATTATCCAGAAGTCATGCAGTCGTGTCTCGTCTTCCTTAACTGTAGGATCTGGATCATCAACCGGAGGATTATAATCTTCTTTTTTTTCATCTTCGCTACGGGTTGTTGAGTTTAATGTCAGGATGGATTCCACTTCAAGCGAAACAGGCATTAAAATTTCGCGCCCCGGATTATCACTTTCATTGCCCAAAGCCAATGATAAATCATCCCGACACCCTGCCATGACGACAGTCAGCAGGATAATCATTGCCGATTGAAAGCGCAGTAAACTTTTTATATTGTGCATAGTGTTTCTCGTTCTATAAGTTTGGAATATGAGGCTGGGGATGATCACTTCCACCAGATTGTTCCGTCCGCAGCGGTATTATTGGAATTGGCGCCCCAGCTTCCACCGTCGATTTTGATAATCTCACCGTCTCCCCACTTGCCGTATTTAGGGGTGTAAGGGATTATCTCGACACCATCATAATCTATGATGGGGATTGCCGGGTTGTTGTCGGCGGGATCGTGTACTCCTACGCCCACAGAATAGTCGAGAACGTAAGAGTAGGTATAGCCGGCTTTCCAGTCGACATTTGCGGGGACGGCCGCCCACCCGTAGGCGCGCTTCTCCTCACCGTCGGCAGCAGTGTAGCTGTCATATTGATCTGCAGAAAGGCGTTGCATAACCATGCCGTCGGACTTGCTGACCACGAGGAAAACCAGCGAGGATCTGGAATCCGGGTCAGTGGAAGGGAAAATGACGTGCTGGTCGCCTGCGCGCTCGGTCATGCGAAGCAATACACTGATATAAGCTCCGCTATCGTTTGTCTTGTCGTTTTTATAATCCCATTTCTCATACCTGGAGGGTATGACCATCGCTTTTCCACCATTACCCATGACGGAAGTTGCGGTTTCCTTCGTATTATTGTTGACGGCATCGATTGTCACCACCTTGTCCCCGGTGGTGTAAACATAATCTACATGCCCTCTCTCAGGTTCATCAGGGATAAGCCAGGATCCGATGCTGTTTTCGTTTCCGACCGGATTTTCTACCTCGGTTGCGAGGTTGAAGTCAGCCTCTACGACTATTCCGCCGATACGCACACCGGCCACCTCGACATCGTAGAGGGAGCTGGCGCCCCATACGCCGATCTCCACCCCGCAGAGCTGATGCTCGAAGTTGAGGGGAATGTCGTTATAGATGTTGGCGGTCTTGTTGCCTTCGCCTATGGCTGTGACGAAATCCACCTGTCTGGATATGTCGGAAGCGACGCGGAATTTGGTAAGTCGGTAGTCATATTTGATTCCGTCAGCATTCTTGGTAGTTAAGTTGGAATAATTGAAGCATTCCTCACCGGCAAGTGTCCTCATCTCGGCCCGTGAGGGATGGAAGGCGAAGAATTTCAGTTGACCATCATCGTCACTATTGCCGGGCCATCTGCATGAGCCGGAGCGGAAGATACCATCCTCACCCATTACGGCGATCGCATCTTCGCAATATTTGTCCAAGATGCCGTCGGCGTCGGCTTGGTCATCAGGGCAGAAGGCCGAGACGCTGAAGCCGTTGCGGACGAGACTATCGCCTACGTTGTAGGCGCGGCTGCTGACTCCGGGCATGGATAACACGAATGATATTGTGCCGTCATCGGGCACAATAAGTCCGTTGTTGTCCTCCTGCGAGCATGATGATATGACAAGCGCGGGCAGATATAGGTATGATAGCTTCTTCAATATTTTCATAGTTCTGGTTTTTTCGACTTTAGTCGGTGAATCCTTTATTATTCCGCAGAGGGATATTTCATGATAGTTGGTGAGGCAGGCTTACGATCCCGGCACCGGCACGAGGAACTCGGCACTACCTCCGTCATTCCATTTCTTTACGGTGTAGCTGAATCCCACCTTGTCACTTATGATGGGATCGCCGGCTCCGGGTGATTTGGTGTCCACCTCGGGGTCGTGCAGACCTATGCCTGAGGAGTAATCGAGGGTGTAGGTATAGATATTGCCGGGCGCCCAGTTGCCGGTGGCGGGTAGGGCGGCCCACCCGAAATCCTTTATCACGATCTCTTTATCCTCAGGCATTATATATGGATCGGAGCATCCGGAGTCGACGAAATATTTGTTTTCGTTTTTGTAAAGTCGGGTGTGTATCTTGTCCGTCTCTTTTTCTATTGCAAAATAGATTCTTGGAATTTTCAGTGCATCCTTTCCCTGCGACAGGTCCTTGTAAGGGTAGCGCTGTACCTCGACAGGATTTGTTCCGGCTGTAAGAGTGGCGTCTTCGATTCTCAGCAGCACGCTGATGTACATCCCCATGTTGGTGTTACCTTTGGTACGATTCCATTCAGTGGAATAATCAGCCGGGATGAGCATGGCATTGTTGCCGTCGGGCTGCGCGTTTCCCATTATGGATACTGCGCCATCGGCAGTAGAGGTAGATTCCTGGCGTTTGGGGAGTGAGACAATCTTGTCTCCATTACGATAGATATATTCCACAACACCTTTTTTTGCAGGGTTGCCTGACCATCCCCCTGCGCCTTCTGTAGCATTGAAATTGAATGTATCCTCCACTCCAATGCCTCCGATCCTCACACCGGCTATTTCGATGTTGCAGCTCTTGTGGGCGCCACAGGCCTTTATTTCGATTCTGCTCAGCTGATGCCGGAATGGGAGGGTTATGCCTGAAAAGAGATTGTCGTTCATGTTGCCCGTGGTGTCGGCAGCTAAAAAATCGATCTGGTCGGCAATGTCAGGCGCCACATGGAAATGTTCCATCTTAAGGTCGAAAACGGGTGTGCCTCCGCTGAGAATGGTGTTATTGGTCAGTTTCGCAGTGTCACTCTTATTTTCAATGAATGCTTTCGCCACTTCATCTATCGTTTTCAGCCCTGGATAATAAGCAAAGAAAGTCAACACGTCGCTTTCCCTGCCTACTTTCGGCCAGAAACACTCATCGGATTCACCGACACCACCTGTCAAGTCGACCCGCTTATTTAGGAAATGTTCTGATAAGTCGGGATTGAAAGCCGTCACGTGTAAATATTTTAGGCTGTCTTCCGTGAATATGTGGGCGCGG
>CAYWWE010000186.1:0-3318 GCA_964461785.1 uncultured Bacteroides sp. | reverse complement strand
TCATGCTCCGGCCCTCCTTATCTTTTCGATCTCGGTATACACCCTGCGCAGACCGCCCTTCGAGGCATTGACTATTCTGGCGATGTCGGATCCGGCCGGGGCGTTGACTTTCGCCACGATGGCCGCCTGTGCTTTCAGAAACTTCTCGCGCTCTTTGGCATCGTCCGGGGTCACCTTGCTGTAGGTGTCGCCATAGCGGCTGAACATCTCCGTGTAGCCAACCTTCTTGCCCTCGATGGCGCGGGTTATCTTCTCCTGGAGTCCGTCGGCACCCATCATATACCATCCGCAGCAGCGCTCCGTGGCGTTCCAGAGGGCTTTAAGTTCAAGGAAGGCCTCATACTGTAGGTCGCCGGCCTCGTCGAGGATGATCAGAGGGGTGTCGATGGTCCGCAGATAGGCCACCAGATCCTCATACACGTCGCTGTAGCGTCCGTATGAGCCCACGCCGAATTCCTTTGCTATCTGGCGTATGAGCTTGAGCTTGGTCTTGACCTGCGAGCAGTCGATGTAGATGGCATGGCGATGCTGCTTGGCGTATGCTTTTGCCGTGAAGGTCTTGCCGATGTTCGGCATATCGCACATTATGGCGCTCAGTCCGCTCTCCTGACACACCTCGAGCTGCTTGCTGATGAAAGCGTATGTCGGCGTCATAGCGGCCGTCCACTCCATCTCCTCGCGGAGCTGCACTCCAAGACGCCGGGCTATGCCGATCCAGTTGGCATCGCTCACCTGACGGTCAAAATTGCCCTTCTTGATGGCATTGTACACGCTGGCGGCTATGCCGAGCGACGTTGCGTGTCGGTTGTCGCTCGGGTAGTTCTCGCGGTCGCTGGCTATGGCGCCCGCAATTCGTTGTTTTATCTCGTTCGTTATTTCCATTTTTATGCTGTTTTAATACTGTTCAAAGACTGTTTATGGCGCTGCTCTCGAAGCCGGCCACATTATTGAGATATTCCGAGTAGTCATTGTCCGGTTCCGGCATGCGCATTATCACCGGGGCGGCCGGGACTTCCTTGATCGCGCGTGCAACCTCTTTCTTCGTGGTCCCGAGCCGGTGGATCTTGTTTTTCTTTACCATAGCATCAAACTGTGCCACATACTTTGCCTGCTCGGTATAGGCCTCCCGGTCGGCGGCGGTCTGCTCTGCTGTGGCCTCGTTGTATCGTACCACCTTGCGGCATGTGTCGATCAGCCGGCCGTTCTGATAGATATAAACCTCGTCGATATTGCCGTCGGCATCGGCCAGCCAGTAGGCATCCACTTTGTAGTTGCGCGGCTCGAGCTTATCCATCACATCCGGATTCGACAGGCGATACTGGTTGTATTGCACCGTCAGATAGGCGTTCTGCTTGATGCTCGTCTCGGTATGCTCGCCGATGAAGCGATACAGCACGGCCTTGTCAACCGGCGCGAGATTCGGATTCTGGCAGCGGCACAACACATCCCATCGGGTCATACCCGGGTATTTTTTCTGATTAGGGTGCAGCTGCGAGTTATATTCGTTGATCATGGCTATGTCATCGGCAACTAACTGATCGTAGCTGAAGGTCGGCTCTTTATAGGTGTTGTTTTTCTCGTCGTAGACTTTCTTGACCTTGGTCCTGTTGGCCTCCAGACTTGCATACCAGCGGCCTATATTCTGCTGGTTGCGCTTCTCGACGCCATACTTTTTTGCTCGGTTGATATGCTCCTCACGCTTTTCTCTACAGTTGCCAGGGTTGCACCAGCGGATCAGGGGAAACACCACTCCCGCCTGCATCAGCCCGTCGGTAAAGTTGTTGACCAGATGATGCTCCACTTCGATCTGAGCCGGCATATGCCAGCCGTTTCTGTCGATGGTGTGAAACATATTGCGCATGCAGTCGATAAACAGATCTTTGTCCTTCTGTCGACTGTAGGCATAGCCCACTATGGCGCCACTGGCCACATCACCCACATAATAGGCATGTACGGCATTTCCATCGTGCATCTTGCGAGGCAGGTCGCGGTCGTCGGCCGAGATCTTGCTGAAAGCATATTCAGGGTTCCTGCGGAGGTGATACGGACGATGCGAGTTATTGAAGCTCCACTGATCCTGATGCACCTGAGCCAGGAGCGTCCGGGTCTTTGGCTGCTTGAGATAGTTGGCAATGGTGCCCTTGCTCAGCACCATCGGGTTGCCGGCTTTATCCTTGAAATCCTCCGGATCAAACACCTCGCCGGTCGTGGGGTCATACACCTCAAGCTCGCCGGTCACAAACTGGTTATACATCTCGGCCACCACCGTATCATACGGATGCTCCGCCTGAGCGGCCAGTCCACAGATCAGATCCTCGATATCGCGGGTCACCTTGCGCCGGTTCTGGTTCCGGAACTTGCGGCTGATAAGACTCTCATAGCCGCCGGCTTTAAATTCATTGACCTTTCTCTTGAAGCGGTTCACGCTCAATGGCAGGGTGTGACCGAATTCCTCCTGATAATAGTTGATCGCTCCGGCAAGCTCGTTCCAGTTCACCTGACCGCCCTTCATGGCCTTGCGCATTAATACCGTGTCGGCCATCAGATCAAGCAGCGCCTTGATCGCCGAGGCATTGACCGTATATTCGTTGATATGTTCCGGAGGCAGCGCGCTGCCATCCTCGAAGCGGAAGCGGGTATAAAACTCCCGGGCTTTGCTGTCTATGCGGAAATGGCTCCCAAACCACTCCCTGAGTATGTCTCTTTTCATATCTCCGTATTTTGCTGTTATTTTATCTTGAAACCTCTGGGGCATCGTCGCTATCTCGATCAGTGCATAGTGACCTAAACCCTTGCCTGGACGCACCACATTGATCTTCTTTTGTCTACATTGCTTTTTGTAATTGGAAACCGACATTATTGGATTAGGCCCTCTGGTAAGCTCGTCGAGCGATATGCACCGTATTTTCCCATAAAACTGCATAGCATCCGGTTTATAGCGCGGCCGCCAGCTGCTCCATCTCATACTGAAGCTGCATAAATTCGGCTATGCTGAGGTTGTTGTACTTGTCTTTCATCTGGCCATCCACCTCGACCGTCACTTCTCCGGTCTTCCGGCTTGCGGCTATTCTCACTCTCGGGCCGAAAGTCTGCACCATCGTGCCCTGGGTCGCGTTGTGGGTAGTCTCGCACTTGGGTATATAGCCTTCGGCCAGCGTCCCGCCCCGTTTGAGTGCCAGAACCCTTATGCGTCGTGCCGTGTCGCTGTCGCTCCTGAAGGTCAGCGCACTCCACACATGTTTCCCTGTGCATTTGAATGTCTTCTGCAGGAAAACCCTCGTCTCGCCGTCTACGAATATCTGTTTCTTCATTCGTTTT
>CAYWWE010000185.1:0-3378 GCA_964461785.1 uncultured Bacteroides sp. | reverse complement strand
TCTTCAACGAAGACGAATACTAAAATTGACGCTGAGGCGCGATAGGCGCCGAAGACCGTTAGCATATAAGCGATTGACAAGTAGGCTCTCCCACTTCTCAATCGCTTTTTCATTCTTTACATCCTGTGTGTATGTTTGCCAGTATTGGCGGGGTTGATTAATTGAGGGAATCGGATTATCTTTGCAGAGGTTTTAATTAGACCGAACTAAGTTTTTACCATAACAATTGCAAAAGACGGTGAGGAGCGAGTGTGGACTGGCGCCGGTGGCAGGTGCGCGACGTCATATTTTTCTTGATGCCCTGAGGGGATTCGCCCTGTTGGGGGTATGTCTGGCCAATTATCCGGAGTTTTCGCTCTATTCGTTTCAGCCCGCTGATGTGGCTGCGGCGATGCCGGGCGCGGGGATCGACCGGGTGGTGAAGTTTCTCCAGTATCTTCTGATCGACGGTAAGTTTTACACGCTGTTCTCGCTCCTGTTTGGCATAGGCTTCTCGATAATCATTTCTCACGCTGCCGAACGCGGTGCCGACGGCTTCCGCATCTTCTACCGCCGCATGATCATCCTTGCCCTGATAGGCTGCGCCCATCTGATGCTCGTGTGGAGCGGCGACATCCTGCTGCTCTATGCCGTGTTGGGAATGTTGCTCCCTCTGTTCCGCAACATGTCGGACCGCAAGATCATAATCACCGCCGCCATCCTGCTGCTTATCCCCGTGGCCGTCGACGGGATATGCGAGGCCGGGGGGATTTTTCTCGCGCGATACCCCTACGACAAATGGTGGCAATATGCCTCTCTCTATGGCATAACGGAGGAGAATTTCGGCACATGGCTCCGTGACGCCGGGAGCTACCGGGAGGTGCACCGGTTTCTGATCCAAGGTGCCTGGGAGCGGATGTATGAGTTTGTCGACGGCAACCGCTATTTCAAGGTTATGGGACTGTTTCTGATCGGTTTTGTGGCCGGACGGCACAAGATCTACGCCGACCTCAGCGCCCACCGTCGCCTCCTCGACCACGTCGCTCTCTACGGCCTGGCCATCGGCGCACCGCTATCGGTGCTCTACGCCATCAGCGGCACCGGCGGCCATAGCTGGGGCAATGCCGTCCACACCCTGCTCTATACCCTGAGCGTCTATCCTCTGGGATTTGCCTACGCAGCCATTCTCGGGCTGATCTGCATGCGTCACGGCGGTTGGGCCGTGTGGCGATGGTTTGCGTGGCCGGGGCGCATGGCGCTCACCAACTATATCAGTCAGTCGCTGATAGGTATGTGGCTTTTCTACGGCATCGGATTGGGCCTCGGGGCATCGCTCGGGCTTGGAGCCACCGAACTCGTAGCGGCCGGAGTCTTTCTGTTTCAGATCCTGTTCAGCAAGGTGTGGCTCGACATCTTCCGCTTCGGGCCTCTCGAATGGATCTGGCGGATGCTCACCTACGGCCGATGGCTGCGCCTCCTCAAGGCGGAGAGGTAAAGATTATCTCATTCCTGCGACATTTCATGAAGCCGAAAGACAAGCGTTAATCTCCCTCACGATTCGCTCCTTTCTTGAGCGAGAACGTAATGGGCACGGTATAATATGTGCTGACAGGTTTGCCACCCATGGTGCCGGGGATGAATTTGTCTAAAAGCGACACCACGCGCCGGGCCTCGGCGTCGATCTCGGGCGAAACGCTGCGTATCACCCTCGGCGAAGTGACATTTCCCTCGGCATTGACGATAAACTGCACGATCACGCGACCGCTCACATTGTCCTTGATCGCCTTTTCGGGATACTGCATCTTATCAGAGAGGAACTTCAACACAGCCGCTTCGCCCCCGGGATAGCGTGGAGAGGTCTCCGCGGCAGGATAGACTGTGTCGGTGGCGGTCACATCGTCGGTCATGGCCGTCACGACCTCGTTTTCATCAGCAATGCCGCTGTCAGGAGTGTGCGACACCGACTCGAGCGCCGATGCAATCCCCGGAGTGGCCAATACAGCCACTGCAACAAGAGCCGCCGGCACAAGAGCCAGCGCCCGCAGGCGGCAGCCGGCCGACGACCTCGACTTGCACATCATCGTGATCCGCTTCTTGAGATTGCTGTGATTGAGGCTGTTGGCGAGCGACTGGAATCTACCGCCCACAGCTTTCTTGATCAGGAGCATCTGATATTGGCGCAGATTGGCGCCCGATCTGATCACCGCTTCGTCGGCCTGATATTCATGGACCAGCATCAGCTCCTCGCGCATGAGCCACGCCGCAGGATTATACCACTGAAAGATGATGACAAGCTGCGCCATGAGCAGGTCGATCCAGTGCAGCGACTCGATATGGCAGAGCTCATGGGTGAGGATGGTCTCATCGGTATCTTCAAAATCTGCCCTGCTCATGATCACATATCGCTGCCAACTGAAAGGAGCCACACCGGGTGAGTCATAGACTATCACCGTGAAGCGGTCGAAATCATATCGCTCCCCTCCGCGGATAAGAGCCGCAAGGCGCCAGACAGTGAGCAGCGTAAAAATGCCGGCAACCACCATCCCGGCCAGATAAATCCAGCCCAGAATAAGCGGGATCACAGACGGGCCGGAGGGCGCCGGATCGGCAGCCATAGTGGCATCCGGATCTGCAACACCCTCAATGGCCGGCGCAATAATCGACCCCACCGTAGAGCCGCCCGACACCGGCACACGCCAGTCGGGGAGCTCAGGCAGATGCCCTGCAACCACCGGCGCAATAAGCGCCACGGCATAGATCGTCAGGATCACAGCCCGGTTATAGGCATACTGCTTCTCCGACGCGAGCGCGATCTTATAGACAAGATACATCACGGCGAGCACCAGACCCGACACGACAGAATACACCAACATCTGGCCCATCGCAGCTGAAAAGCTAAGTCAGGTTTTTTTCAGGACTCGCTCTCAGGAGTCTTATTATGATTCTCGACGATCTCAATGATCTCCTTGAGCTCATCCACAGAGATCTTTTCCTCCTTGGCCAGTGCCGACACGATATTACGGTAGGAATTGTCGAAGTAGTAGCGGATCAGCTTTGTAAGAGAATGCTCGCGGAAATCATCCTTGTTCACGACAGCATAGAACCGGTGGGAATTGCCCAGCACTTCATGTGCCACATATCCCTTGTCTTCAAGAATACGCACTTGGGTCGATACCGTGTTGAAATGAGGACGCGGCTCCTCCATACTGTTTACGATCTCGCGGACAAACATGGGGCCGCGCTCCCAGAGCAGCTTCATGATGTCAGCCTCCTTGTCGGTGAGCATCTGGCGCTTTCTTCCTGCTTTCATATATTCCGAAAAACACTAAATGGTTAGTTGTGTTGCAAAGTTAATACTTAAATCCACCACTTGCAAACTATCCGCTTAGTTTTTTCGCA
>CAYWWE010000184.1:0-3395 GCA_964461785.1 uncultured Bacteroides sp. | reverse complement strand
AAAAAATCAGAGTATGGGATTGCGGGGAAATATCTTTTTTATTACTTTTGCGGCGGAAATCACAACGTGCTATGTTAACACCTTTGTTTAATAATACTTATGATAGACCATGACTCCAAACGTTTCAACGGCTAAAATGACTAATTTCAGATGGGTAGTGTGCTCTCTGCTGTTTGTCGCCCTTGTGATCAATTATCTTGATCGACAGGTTCTCTCTCTTACATGGAAAAACTTTATTTCACCCGAATTTGGCTGGACTGATGCCGATTATGGCCGGATCACCGGGGTGTTTTCGATCGTCTACGCTGTTTGTATGCTCTTCGCCGGTAAGGTGGTGGACTATCTGGGCACCAAGCGCGGTTTCCTGTTGTCGATAGGAATATGGTCGGCCGGAGCATGTCTGCATGCTTTCTGCGGGGTCTTCACTAATGGAATTGTGTCGGGCGACTGGACTCTGTCGTTCTCCTCGGCTCGCGCCCATCTTGTTGCGCTCCAGAATGTTTCAGGCATGGCAGTGATGATCACGACGGTGAGCGTGTGGTTGTTTCTGACCGCGCGCTGTGTCCTCGCTATTGGCGAGGCGGGCAACTTCCCGTGTTCGATAAAGGCAGTTGCTGAGTATTTCCCTAAGAAAGACCGCGGATTTGCAACCGGTGTCTTCAACTCAGGATCGCAGATAGGAGCCCTTCTGGCTCCGTTTACCATTCCGGTGATTGCAAAATATCACGGATGGGAGGCCGCTTTTCTTTACATCGGGATCCTCGGCTTCATCTGGATGGGTTTCTGGGTATTTATCTATCGCGAGCCGCGACGTAATCCACACGTCAATGCCGCCGAGCTGGCTTATATAGAGCAGGATGCTATCCGGGAGGAGCACATAGCTCCAACTGTCGAGGAGCCTAAAGAGAAGGTAGGCGTGTTTCAGGCCTTTACCTTCAGGCAGACATGGGCTGTCATCGTAGGCCGCTTCCTGCCTGATTCGGTATGGTGGTTCCTGCTCTTTTGGGCGCCGGCTTTCATCAGCGACGTGTATGGCTACTCAACGGCCTCGACCACCGGTATGCTTGCGATATTCACTATCTATTTCATATCGATGCTCTCGCTCTGGGGCAGCTATCTCCCGACATTCTTTATCAACCGTAATAAGCTGAATCCCTACGCCGGCCGCATGAAGGCGATGCTCATATATGCTCTATTCCCCCTGATCGGAGTAGGAGTGATGCCGCTTGGCGAAGTATCGATGTGGTTTCCCGTTGTCATTATAGGCATCATCGCCGCGGCACACCAAAGCTGGAGCGCCAATGTATATAACGTGGTGAGCGATATGTTTCCCAAGTCGGTTGTCGCAACGGTGATTGGCGCCGCCGGACTGGCGAGCGGTCTGGGGAGTTTCATGAGCAACTACGGTGCCGGTCAGCTTTTTGACTATGCGGCCCATACGGATATGACCTTTATGGGCTTTGAAGGCAAGAATGCAGGCTATATGATCATTTTCCTGTGTGTGGGAGTGGCATATCTGTTCAGCTGGTGCCTGATGAAGCTCCTTGTGCCGCGATATAAACTTGTGGTGCTCAAAGACCGCAAGTAAACGGACAGTCAACACACTTTCAAACCTTTATTTCATAACCGAAGATTATGGAACCCAAACCTTTTATGGACGATGACTTCCTGCTGGAGACCCCGACGGGACGGCATCTCTATCACCACCATGCAGCCCATCTGCCTATCATCGACTATCATTGCCATCTCTCGCCGCAGGCTGTGGCCGAGAATCGCCCGTTCAGGAGCATCACCGAGCTTTGGCTTGGGGGCGACCACTACAAGTGGCGTGCGATGAGGGCCAACGGAGTGGACGAGAAGTATATTACGGGCGATGCCTCAGACCGCGAGAAATTTGAGAAATGGGCCGTGACAGTGCCTGCCACATTCCGCAATCCGCTCTATCATTGGACTCACATGGAGCTCCGTTCGGCTTTCGGAATTCAGGACCTGCTCAATGAAGATTCGGCGGCTGATATATACGATCGGTGTAATGCGCGCCTTGAAGATCCCGACATGACTCCGCAGGGTCTGATGAAACGCTTTAATGTGGAGAGCGTATGCACTACCGATGATCCGGTCGACACCCTCGAGTATCATCGGGCGATAGCAGAGTCAGGTTTTGAGGTCAAGGTGCTCCCTACCTGGCGCCCCGACAAGGCGGCAACCCTGAGAGAGGGGGACAATGCCGACTGGCGTGAATATGTGGGCAAACTCAGCAAGGCTGCTGAGATAGATATAACCGACTGGAACAGTTTCATGGCAGCTCTGCAGCGCCGACATGATTTCTTCCATGACAATGGATGTCGGCTCGCCGATCATGGGGTGATGAGATTCCCGTGGAGGGACTGCACCGATTCCGAGAGGGAGAGTCTGTTCCGACGGGCTATCGCGGGCGAAACTATTTCGGCTGCCGAAGCCGAGATGCTCTCTACGGCCATTCTGCTCGGCCTGTGCCGGATGAACCATGAAAAGGGATGGGCACAACAATTTCATTTCGGCCCGATGCGTAATGTCAACAGCCGGGCTTACAACCGTCTCGGCCCCGACACCGGTTTCGATACCATAGGCGATTATGATAGCTGCGAGGCAATCGCCCGATTTATGGACCGGCTTGACAGCGAGGGACGACTGGCCAAGACAATCCTTTACAATCTCAATCCCGCCGACAACGAGTGGGTGGCGGCTATGGCTGCAAACTTTCAGGATGGATCCGTTGCAGGAAAAATCCAGATGGGATCGGGATGGTGGTTTAACGACCATATCAGGGGTATGGAGGCGCAGATGAATGCTCTGTCGTCGCAAGGTCTCCTGAGCCGGTTTGTAGGTATGCTCACCGACTCGCGTTCCTTCCTCTCTTATCCCCGCCATGACTATTTCCGTCGGGTGCTGTGCAATCTGATCGGAAAGGATGTCGACGCGGGACTCATCCCCTCCGGAGAGATGCCCCGCATAGAGAGAATGGTGGAGGATATCTGCTATTATAATGCAAAACGATATTTTAATCTTTGATAAACAATACTTTATGGAAAAGACATGGCGTTGGTTCGGACCCAACGATAAGATCACTCTTGATATGCTCAGGCAGATAGGTGTGGAGGGTATTGTCACAGCCCTTCATCATGTGCCGAACGGCGAGGTGTGGACCCTCGGGGAGATTGAGAAGGTGCGTGACATGGTCGAGGCTCACGGTATGCGATGGAGCGTAGTGGAGAGTCTGCCCGTGAGCGAATCAATCAAATACGGCGGCGACGACCGCGACGAGCTGATCGAAAAATACAAGATCAGTCTTGCCAATCTGGGCAAGGCAGGAGTGAAGACCGTGTGCTACAACTTCATGCCCGTGCTCGACTGGG
>CAYWWE010000183.1:0-3470 GCA_964461785.1 uncultured Bacteroides sp. | reverse complement strand
TGCGCAGAAGCTCCGCCTCGGAGAGAGCCACTATGCAGTCGCCTCCGCGAGGATACAGGAATTTGTTGACTATAAGAACCTTCTTTGCCATTACTCAGCCGCCGCAATCCTATTGATCTGTTGCGACAAACATATAACGGTTATAGTCTGATATTATTATTCAGAAACATGGTATGATTGAAAAGTCTTCAGTCCTGATGCGGGGAGTGAAAAAGATTGTCCGGCCGAAAGCGAATGTCATGACCGTAATTTGTCCTCAAACTGTGGTGAGATGCAATAAAATAAAACATTGAGCCGTTTAATCATGAGAGGGGTGTTTGACCCCGATTTAACTTACCTCTTATTAACCTTAGGATGAGATTGAAAGAATTATGTAACCCTGAACCTGAAACAAGGTGCGGTTACTTCATTTCTGAGCAGATGAAAGCTGTATGGAACATACAGCTGAATATGTTGGTAAGGTTGCTTGAGGTGTGTGAAAAATATGGATTGAAGGCATTTGCTTCTTCCGGCACATTATTGGGAGCTGTCCGTCATAAGGGATTCATTCCGTGGGATGATGATATCGACATCGATATGTTCAGGGATGACTATGACAAACTTGTCGAAGTCGCTCCCCGTGAGTTCGGGTCACCGATTTTCTTTCAGTCTTTTCACACTGAGAAGGGATACTATTGCGGACATAGCCAATTGCGGTTTGACGGCACAGCGGCAATCGTTCCGGAAGATATGGCTCTCGGTCTAAGGTATCATCAGGGGATATTCCTTGACATATTCCCGTTTGATCCACTGCCGGAAGACAGCACTGAGATTGAGCGCATCAAACGCAAACGGCGTGATACATTGGCATATCTGTGGCACAGAAAGTATCTGAGGTTCAATCTCAATCCGTTAGCGTTGCCGGCTCTCGCTTTGAAGATGGGTGTCCATGCGTTTCAGTCGGATAAGGAACTGTACCGACGCATGGAAGATTCGCTCAGGTCGCTCGACCGTAGTGCTGCTACTCGCTGGGCTGCTCTTTCATTTTCAGAAAGACCTCATATATGGAATCTGGACACGGAGAGTTACAGTAAGACCCTCATAGTTCCTTTTGAGAAGACCGTCATCCCGATTCCTGCAGGTTATGACCTGGAATTACGGAAGATCTATGGTGATTATATGACGCCGAAACACAATCCCTCCCTTCATGGAGGATTGATCGTAGATCCGGAGAGGTCATATAAGGATGTCCTGAAGGAGCAGATGCCGGGATTAGGCGAATTTATCTTCCGGCGGATCAAGAAAAAATATAGCGGTATTCTTGCCAAACGGTGATTGTGATGAAAAAACGATATGACTATCTTATAGTTGGAGCCGGTCTTTATGGCTCGACATTTGCGAGACTTGCGGCTGACCGGGGCAAATCCTGCCTGGTGATCGACCGTAGGCCACATGTGGGTGGAAACCTGTACTGTGAGAACATATCCGGAATAAACGTCCATTGCTATGGCCCGCATATATTCCATACTTCATCAGAGAGGGTATGGAAGTTTGTGAATGAGATCGTTCCGTTCAGGAACTTTATTAATTCACCTGTTGCAGTTGCACCCGACGGAAACCTTTATAACCTCCCTTTTAACATGAACACATTCTACAAGTTGTGGGGAGTGACTAAACCGGCAGAGGCAATGGCCATGATCGAATCGCAACGACGCGAGGCGATAGACCGGTTGCGATCATGCGGAGTTGAGATGCCGCGTAACCTTGAAGAACAGGCCCTTACCCTTGTGGGCTCTGACATTTTCGAAAAGCTGATACGTGGCTACACCGAAAAACAGTGGGGACGCCCGTGCAGCGAGCTTCCGGCCTTTATAATCCGCAGGCTTCCCATACGCCTGTCATTTGACAACAATTATTTCAACGACAGATATCAAGGTGTGCCCGAGGGTGGATACAACCGGTTGATTGACGGATTGCTTAAAGGCGTGGATGTCAGGGTAAATACAGATTTCTTTTCGGACAGGGAGTATTGGGAAAGTATGGCCGACAGAATTGTGTTTACAGGAAGGATAGACGAGTTTTTCGGTTTCAGTTTAGGAGTGCTGCAATACCGCTCCCTGAGATTTGAGAAAGAGATCCTGAATCTGCCCAATTATCAGGGTAATGCCGTTGTCAACTACACCTCTTCTGAAGTCCCGTTCACGCGCGTGATAGAGCATAAGCATTTTGAATCGTCGGGCGATACTGTCTATGATAATCCGGTGACGGTGATCACCAAGGAATATCCAAGCGAATGGAGTGATGGAATGGAGGCCTATTATCCCATCAATGACCGGCAAAATCAGGATCTATACAACAATTACAGGGCACTGGCCTCAGAGAAAGCGCCATCTGTGATTTTCGGGGGCCGACTGGCCGAGTACAAGTATTATGATATGGCTCCAATAATCGAAAAATTACTTGACTATGAGTTTGAATAATACCACGGCGGCCATAATCGTCACTTACAACAGGCCTGACGATCTGATAAACTGTCTGTCTCACATTACATTGCAGACCCACCTGCCTCAGGCCATATATGTTATTGACAACCACTCAACGGAGTCTACCCGAAGGGCGCTGGAGCAGAACGGCTATGTCGATTGCGACAGCCGGGGAAATCAGGTTGAGGGCGGAACACTCCATATTAAGTCCCTCACGGTCGGGGATAACGATATATCGGTCAGATACCTGTATAAGGACATCAACGACGGTGGTGCCGGAGGATTCTATGCCGGCATGAAACTTGCGTATGATCAGGACTATGACTGGCTATGGATGATGGATGACGATGGCTTCCCGACGCCCGACTCCTTGAGGCTGCTTCTTGAAGTGTCGGAAAAGTATTCGCTGGATTATGCCAACCCGATCGTTGTCCGTACCGACAATCCTGGCTTGATGCCTTGGCGGTTGCCGGCCGGCTTTGCTGTGTCAGCTTATGAAGATCTGGAAATATATGAGGGTCATGTCAATCCCTTTAACGGTACGCTGATCAATAGGCGTGTCCCTGAAAAGATCGGATTTATCAAAAAGGAAATGTTTATATGGGGTGACGAGGTCGAATATACTTCCCGGGTCGGGAAAGCCGGCTTCAAGATCGCTACAGTCTGTCAATCACGCCATTTTCACCCCGAGAAGCCGGAGACCCAGACTCCGATTTTTCCATTCACAAGGCGATTTACAGTACAGATGGCAAAAAAAGAGCGCAGATGGATGCTGTTCCGGAATCTTGGATATATATCAGGGCAATATGACACCACGGCCAAGATTATGAAGACTCTGCTGAAATACTCGCTCTATTTTACCTTGCGTCTCGATCTGAAAGGGCTGAACGGTTTCTACCGTGCCTATCATGCCGGATATAGGAATAAATTTGACAGATGATACTGTGTGTCGGCAACCGTCCCTACACAGTCGGGAATCATGAGAGGGCGCGGAGGGCTGAGATGAGG
>CAYWWE010000182.1:0-3492 GCA_964461785.1 uncultured Bacteroides sp. | reverse complement strand
AACAGAAAGGACAAGCGCCCGGAGGCCGACGATGGCTTCCGGGCGCTTGAGCGTTATGAAGAACCGTATTATTACTCATTATTCGCCCGAATAAGAAAATAATACAACAAAAACTGTTTGACATTTGATAATCTTAGGATATTTCGTTAGTTTTGTCATCCAAACCAAAGTCATTCACAATGAAAGCTAACGAGATACAAGATCTATTCAATAGTTTTGAGTCCATTGCTAACGAATATGATGGAATAGAATGTTGGAGCGCCCGCGAGCTCTATTCCCTCCTTGGTTATGCAAAATGGGATAGGTTCAAGGATGTTCTCCTCCGCGCCAAGGAATCTTGTGAGAATGCAGGAGAAAAAGTCTCCGATCATTTTGCCGATGCCGGGAAAATGATCGCTTTAGCTAAAGGAGCTATGCGTCAAGTAGATGATGTTATGCTCACCCGCTATGCCTGCTACTTGGTTGCACAAAACGGGGATCCCCGCAAGCCAGAAATTGCTTTTGCACAAAACTATTTCGCCGTCCAGACTCGCCGCGCAGAACTTGTGCATCAACGACTTCTCGATTATGAACGCGTACAGGCACGAACCAAACTTGCTGAAACAGAACATACCCTCTCAGGAGTGCTATATGAGCGTGGGGTCGATTCCAAAGGTTTTGGTATCATAAGGACAAAAGGTGACAGAGCTCTATTTGGTATTGATACCGCAACAATGAAGCGCCGGGTCGGTGCTCCTGAAAAAAGACCCCTTGCCGACTTTCTGTCAACAGTAGCCATAAAGGCAAAGGATCTTGCCGCAGAAATGACTTCCGTTAATGTCCAACAGAAAGACCTTCGCGGACAGATAGGAATTGAAAGAGAGCATATCGACAATAATAGTGCCGTCCGGAATATGCTTCTTGACCGAGGTATCCGTCCAGAAGCCCTGCCAGCAGGAGAAGATGTAAAGAAGGTTGAGCGTAGGCTCAAAGCCGATGAAAGGAAAATCCTCCCAAAGAAAAAGCAGTAGCCGGATCTGGATAAGTTATTGAATTAAATTGTCAAGCGCCCGGAGGCCGACGATGGCTTCCGGGCGCTTGAGCGTTTTTTCTTATTGTGAAGGGGGGGACTACTTCGCGATCAGGAGGGTGTGGTTTTTCTTGCCACGGGTGACGAGGAGATAGCGGCCCTGAAGGAGATCGGCGGGGGTGATGAGTGCGTTCTGGTCGGTGACACGCTCTTTGTTGACGCTCACGCCGCCCTGCTGGGCCATCTTGCGCATCTCGCCCTTGGAGGGAAACACGGGAGCGCCGTCGGTGAGCAGCTCGATGAGCTTGACGCCCTCGGCGGGGATTTCTACCTCGAAGCGGGGAACGCCGTCGGTGATGTCGAGAAGGGTAGCTTCGTCGATGGCGCGGAGGGCCTCGGCGGCCTTCGGGTCAAAGAGGATCTTCGAGGCCTCTACGGCGCGCTCATAGTCGTCGGCCGAGTGCACCATGATGGTGATCTCCTTGGCCAGACGGTGCTGGAGTGGACGGCGGCCCGGATCGGCCTTCTGCTCCTCGACGAGCGCCTCGATCTCCTCGCGCGAGAGGGTGGTGAAGATCTTGATATATTTCTCGGCATCGTCGTCGGCCACATTGAGCCAGAACTGATAGAAGCGGTAGGGGGATGTGCGCTTCGGGTCGAGCCAGATGTTGCCGCTCTCGGTCTTGCCGAATTTCTTTCCGTCGGCCTTGGTGATGAGCGGGCAGGTCAGCGCGTATGCCTCGCCACCCTCGGTGCGGCGGATGAGCTCGGTGCCGGTGGTGATGTTGCCCCACTGGTCCGATCCGCCGAGCTGCAGGCGGCAACCCTTGGTGCGGTAGAGGTTGAGGAAGTCATAGCCCTGGAGGAGCTGATAGGAGAACTCGGTAAACGACATTCCCTGCTGGCTCTCGCCCGACAGGCGCTTCTTGACCGAATCCTTGGCCATCATGTAGTTGACGGTGATGTGCTTGCCTATGTCGCGGATAAAGTCGAGGAATCCATAGTCCTTCATCCAGTCGTAGTTGTTGACGAGCTCGGCGGCGTTGGGAGAGTCAGACTCGAAGTCGAGGAACTTGGCGAGCTGGGCCTTGATGCACTCCTGATTGTGGCGGAGGGTGGGCTCGTCGATCAGCTTGCGCTCCTGACTCTTCATCGAGGGGTCGCCAATCATGCCTGTTGCACCACCTACGAGCGCCAGCGGTTTATGGCCGGCACGCTGGAAGTGCTTGAGCATCATGACGCCTACCAAATGGCCGATGTGGAGCGAGTCGGCCGTGGGATCGATACCGAGGTAGGCGGTTGTCATCTCTTTCTTGAGCTGTTCGTCGGTGCCGGGCATCATCTGGTGGATCATGCCGCGCCATGTCAGCTCTTCTATGAAATCAAATGCCATTTGTAGTATTGTCGGGGATATATCTTTATTTTCAGTAAGAGTTATTTTTCGAGCGCCTCGATCGAGCGGGTGAGGGTCTCGATCTTGGCGTCGGCATCGGCCAGCTTGCGGCGTTCGCCCTCGACCACGGCGGCCGGGGCCTTGCCGACAAAGCGCTCGTTGGAGAGCTTTTTCATGACCGACTCGCGGAAGCCCTTGTAATAGTCGAGATCCTTGTGCAGACGGGCAAGCTCGGCCTCCGTGTCGACAGCGTCGGTCAGAGGCACGCACACCTCGATCGAGCCGGCCATGAACGAAGCGGCGGCGGGATCGGACGCGGCGTTGTGGTTGACGGCTTCTACTCCGGCGAGCTTGCAGATCACGGCGTCGCGTTCAACGGGCCATGTGCCCACCACATTGAGCGTGAGGGCCTGACGGGGCGAGATGCCCTTTGAGGCGCGGATATTGCGCACGCCGTTGACAATCTCCTTGGCGGCCTCGACTATGGCGAGAGCCTCGGCATCGACTTGACCTGCGGCAGGGGTGGGAGCATACATGATCGACTCGCCGGCGCGGCGGTCGGCCAGATGCTGCCAGAGCTCCTCGGTGATAAAGGGCATGAACGGATGGAGCAGACGCAGCAGCGAATCGAAGAAGCCGAGCGTGGCGCGCATCGTGGCGCCATCGATGGGCGAGCCGTAGGCCGGCTTCACGAGCTCGAGATACCACGACGAGAACTCGTCCCAGAACAGACGGTAGAGCTCGCGCAGAGCCTCGGAGATGCGGAACTTGCCCATGAGGCTCTCAACCTCGGCGGCGGCCTCGTAGATCTTCGATTCCATCCAGGCTATGGCGCGGACCGAAGCCTCGGGCTGAGCTGCTTTCTCATCCACCTCCCAGCCCTTGACGAGGCGGAAGGCGTTCCAGATCTTGTTGCAGAAGTTTCGGCCAGTCTCGCAGAGCTTCTTGTCAAACAGGATATCGTTGCCGGCAGGGGCGCAGAGCATGATGCCCACGCGGACACCGTCGGCACCGTATGTGGCGATGAGATCGAGCGGATCGGGCGAGTTGCCGAGCTGCTTCGACATCTTGCGGCCTATCTCGTCGCGCA
>CAYWWE010000181.1:0-3492 GCA_964461785.1 uncultured Bacteroides sp. | reverse complement strand
GTCAGCTCCTCGACGGTGATCACCGGCTCGGTTGCCTCGGCAGCTTCAATGCCGTCGATGCCCGAAGGATTGATGACTCTGATCTCAGCGGTTGCCGTGAGGCTTGTGCCGTCGAAGTTGACAGTTGTAGCCGAGACGAAGGTTGTGCCGGCAGAGTGCGCGAATACTACGCCATCGCTGTTGACCGATGCCACAGCTGAATTCTGCGTCGACCATTTCACGGGGCCATTGGTGCAATTGGCCGGAGTGATGATGGCTTTGAGTCCTACAGTACCGCCGACCCTGAGAGTCACGGCTCGGGGATTGAGGCTGATTGATTCTGCGTTGACATCTCTGGCTTCTGCTATGGTAAATTCCTTCTCAGCGGTCTGCTGGGTGCCGTCGGGGAGAGTGATGGTGGCTATCACCTTGACAGTCTCGCCCTCCTTGAGTCCCTTTACATCAGCCGATGACGGATTGGAGCCGGTAGAGGTGATCTCTGCTCCTTCGCCCTCTATAGTCCATTCCACTTTGCCGTAGGTATTGGCGGTGAGGGTTATGGTTGAGCGCTCTGCCAGTTCGTCTTCCGACGACTCGATAGCAAGTTCGTCACTCACTTTGACTGTGGAAGTTGCTTCAGCTTCCGAGCCGTCGGCACCCTTGACGGTCACTTTAACCTCACCTTCGCCAATGGCAGTAAGGGTAAAATTACCCTCGTCGTCGATCTCCGAAGCCTCGACAATTCCCTCGGGTTCACACGTGAGAATGAGGGTCTTGTCGGTGACATTGTCGGGTGTGCCGGTCACCTGCATCTTCACTTCCTCACCGGCGAGCATCTCATATTCGGTGATATTGAGCTCAAGGGTCTCCCATACCACAGGCAGAACATCGAGAGGGAAGCTCGCCTCGAAAGCCGACTCGTCGTTGGCTGTGGCCTTTATCTCTACATTGCCGACAGCTACAGCAGTCACTAAACCGTTTTCATCTACTGTGGCTATCTTCTCGTCGGTCGACCACCATTTGATCGTCTTGTCGGTAGCGTTTTCCGGGGTAACTGTTGCGATAAGCTGAATGGTAGATCCCACGGTGAAGTCCTCCACCGGAGTCTCGGCGGTTATCTCGATCTTCTCCACCAGTGTAGCCACGACAGTTATCTTGCAAGTGGCGGTCACATCGTTGCCACCCAGAGCTTTGGCGGTAATGGTGGCTGTGCCGGGTGCTATACCGGTCACAACGCCATCGGCAACCGTTGCCACAGCCTCGTCGTTCGAGCTCCATTCGATCTCCTTGTTGTCGGCATTTTCAGGCTCGATGGTGGCCGTGAGGGTCACAGTCTCGGTGTCCTTGATCGTTGCCTCGGTCTGATCGAGACTTATCGAGCTGACAAGCACACCCACTACATTGAGGGTCTGCTCGGCCTTGATACCTGATCCGTCGTTGGCTGTTGCGGTGATGGTTGTAGTGCCTGCACCCACGGCAGTCACGGTGCCCTCTTCGTCGATAGTGGCCACATCAGTGTCGCTGCTGCTCCAGGTGAGAGTGTTGTCGGTAGCGTTGTCAGGAGTCACTGTAGCCGTGAACTTGCCTGTCTCGCCCTTGGTGAGCGAAGTGGGACCCTCGATCTTTATTCCTGTGACCAATACGGGGCTAACAGTCACCTCGCAGGATGCCGACTTGCCGCGCGATGTAGCGGTGATAGTGGCGGTGCCAACCTTGAGAGCCTTGACCGTACCGTTTTCGTCAACCGATGCAACCGTCTCATCCGTCGAGGTCCACTCCACGGGATTGCCCTCGGCAGCCGAGGGGGTGAAGGTCAGGTTAAGAGCCTTTTCCTCGCCGAGCAGAAGCGGAAGCTCGTCCGGGAGGCTGACGCCCTCGACGGGGACAAACACCTCGCCGTTTTCCAGCGTGAGGGGTATGGCGATAGGATTGTCGTTCTCGTCCATATCGGATGATGATACTTTGGCGCTCGACATCGTCATCTCGCCGCAACCTTTGAAGTCATCGGCCACCTTGACATAGAAGGTGCCCAACTCCACGTTGTCGGCTGTGCCGGTTACGAGATTGGCAAGACTGTTGGAATAGACGACAATCGTGGCCACGGTGGCGCTCGACGGCTCCATTGATCCTGTATGGGCGCGCAGCCTTGGATTCAGGTCAAAATAGCTTGAAAAGCCATATTCGTCGGTGTTCTCGACAAAACTGATACCCTCGGGGAGAGTTATGGTCACGTTCATAGCCGTGGCATTGGCTGCCGACGGCACTTCGAGCGTGAGGGGAACGGTGTACGTAGTGCCCGGCTCGACCGCCAGGTCACCGATCACGAGCTTGGCCGAGTAATCGGCGGCAGAGAGCGGCAGGGCCCCCAGCACCGTCAGCACCACAGCGGCCAACAGAGTGTAGATTTTTTTCATGATAGAGTTGTTATTGATTGGGTTATTTGGATTTCATCGATATTGGGATTAACTATGGGGGAGTTTCCCCCATAGCTAATCCGAAATCAGTTGGTTAGCGGCGTATCTTGGTGGTGAGGACGCGGCCGTCGGTGAACACTGTCCGCTCGATCAGGATGCCCTTGGCCTCGGACGACACCTGCCGGCCCTGAAGGTCGAAGTAGGTCACCGACTCAACGGAGGCAGCAGCATCGCCTACAGAATCGATCGAGGTAGTCACCGGCTCAGCCTCGACAAAGATCGTGGCCTCGGTCTCGACGCGTGTGTCGCCCGTCATAGCTAAGCTAAACAGAGGCTCTCCGGCGTCGGCGTCCATCGTCAGGTTGCCGAGCGAGTAGACGATCACCCTGTAGCGGCCCGGTGCGAGCTCGCTGTAGGCGAGCGTGTGAGTCCGCGTGAGAGCCGCGTTGAGAGTCACATCCTCTATCCGCGCTCCGTCGGCCACCACGATATCTGTCTGCATCGCCGTGTAGCTCCCCTGCTGCCTGAAGCTCACCGGAACATCTGCCGCATCAGCGCTCCGCGATCTGCCAGGTCTGAGGATGCTGCTTCGGAGCACGCGGACAACCATCTTCACGATGTCGCTCACGTCTACCTTGCCGTCGCCGTCAAAGTCGTGGATCTCGGCATCCGTCTTATGTTTGATCATCTTGCTTACCAGGCTGACAACGTCAGTCACATCAATCGCGCCGTCGCCGTCGAGATCATAGAGCGACGAATCGTCGACGATTACCGTGAGCTTCACAGGCTCCACGCCAGGCTGAGCCGAAGTCAGGGTCAGCTCCGTGCGGCCCTCCTTGAGCCCGTTGAGGATCAGCTTGCCATCCTCAACCTTGGCCGTAGCGAAACCATCCTCCGAAAGCTCTACCGCATACTCCGGATCAGTATTCTCCGCGGGAGCGATAATCAGCGGCACAGCCAACTCATCGCGGGTAGTGACCGTCACCTCATCGCTCTCCACACCAAGCGAAGTGATCGTGGCATACACCTTGCCAACACTCTCAAAGTTAGCATACTCCGCAATCGCCTCTCCAGGCACATACACCTTCAGCGCGGGATT
>CAYWWE010000180.1:0-3554 GCA_964461785.1 uncultured Bacteroides sp. | reverse complement strand
CGCCCCATCTGCTTCTTCATCTTGGCCTTGTCGGGATAGATCTCGCCGGTGATTCCGGCGGCGCGCATCTCCTTGAGCATCCGGAGCGAAGCGGCTGCTTCGAGAGGCCCGAAGTTGACAAACATCACGTCGACGCCGCGCGACGTCTCGTCGGGAAAAAGGTCGAGAGCAGTCAGGACATCGTAGATGCGGTCGGCACCAAACGAGATGCCCACGCCCGAGAGGCCCGGCATGCCGAACACTCCGGTGAGATTGTCGTATCGTCCGCCACCCGAGATGCTGCCTATGGCATGATCGAGGGCCTTGACCTCGATGATGGTGCCGGTGTAGTAGTTGAGGCCGCGGGCAAGGCTCACGTCGAGGTCGAGGTCAGCGCGGAGACCGAGCTGCCGCGTAGCATCGACCACCTCGCGCAGCTCGAGCACACCCCTGCTGCCGGTTTCGCTCGGAGCGAGGAGCTCCGAGAGCGCGTCGAGGCGCTCCTCGATGGTGCCCGAGATGGAGAGGATGGGGCGGAGCGCAACGACGGCTTCATCCGTCAGTCCTCGGTCGCGCAGCTCCTCCTCGACCTTTTCGAGGCCAATCTTGTCGATCTTGTCGATGGCCACGGTGATGTCGACGAGCTTGTCGGGCGCTCCGATGATCTCAGCTATGCCGGCGAGCACCTTGCGGTTGTTGAGTTTGATGGCCACTCGGATGCCCAGGCGGGCAAACACCTCGTCGGCCATCTGGAGCAGTTCGATCTCATTGATGAGCGAGTCGGACCCCACGACGTCGGCGTCGCACTGATAAAACTCGCGGTAGCGTCCCTTCTGCGGACGGTCGGCGCGCCACACCGGTTGAATCTGATAGCGCTTGAAAGGCATCTGGAGCGCGTCGCGGTGCATCACCACGAAGCGGGCAAAGGGCACCGTCAGGTCATATCGCAGACCTTTCTCGCAGATGCGCGCCCCGAGGCGGGCATAGTCGCCCTCCTCGACCAGGGCGGGGTCGAGATCGCGGATAAAATCGCCCGAATTGAGCACCTTGAAGAGCAGCTTGTCGCCCTCCTCGCCATATTTGCCCATGAGGGTCTGGAGAGTCTCGAGCGAAGGGGTCTCGATGGGCGCGAAGCCATAGAGGCGGAACACCTCGCGGATGGTGTCGAAAATATAGTTGCGGCGGCTCATCTCGAGTGGGCCGAAATCGCGTGTACCTTTTGGAATAGAGGGTTTCACAACGGTAGATTTTCTTTATGCTTGGATTATTCTTTGTCAGTATCGGTAATGGCTGCCGCGCCGCCGGCGGGGAGCGCCGGGACGAAGGAGTAGAGCAGGGCAATCTCGTCGGCCCAGCGCGACTCGTCGGGCGTCTCCAGGATCAGGGGCACGCCGTCGGTGCGCGGATCGGCAACGAGGCGGCGGAAGAAGTCGAGGCCGATAGCGCCCTCGCCCAGAGGAGCGTGTCGGTCGACATGCGATCCGAGCCCCTTCTTTGAGTCGTTGATATGCATTCCGGCCAGATATGAGGCGCCGATCTCGCGGTCAAACTCCTCCCACATGGCGCGGTAGCCCTCCTCGCTCACCAGATCGTAGCCCGCGGCATAGGCGTGGCAGGTGTCGATGCACACACCAACGCGGCTCTTATCCTCGACCCGCGAGATGATGCGGCCGATCTGGGCGAAACTGAAGCCGAGGTTGCTCCCCTGCCCTGCCGTGTTCTCGATCACACACATCACCCCGGTCGAGGCCGCCAGCGCCAGATTGATGCTCTCGGCAATAAGGTCGAGACACTCCTCGGGCGAGAGCACGCCCAGATGGCTGCCGGGATGGAAGTTGAGCTTGGTCAGGCCGAGCTGCTCGCAGCGGGCGAGCTCGTCGGCAAACGCCTCGCGGCTCTTGGCCAGCTTCTCGGGGTCGGGACTGCCGAGATTGATGAGATAGCTGTCGTGGGGCAGGATGGCGGCAGGTATGTAGCCCGCCTCACTGCATATCGCCTTGAAGGCCTCGGCCTCCTTGGGCGCGATAGGCTTGGAGCTCCAGCGCGACGGGTTGCGGGTGAACAATGCAAACGCGCCCGCGCCTATGGCCAGCGCCTCCTCAGGACTGTGGCTCACTCCCGGCGAGGCCGACACATGAGCTCCGATATATTTGCCGGTGAGCGCCGCCAGGCGCGGGCCGGTAAGGGTTTCGTTCTGTTTCACAATGTGCAAAATTACGCAAAATCTTCCAACCCCAGCCACCATTTGACCAAAAGATTGGCCGCGCCCGGATTTTGGTTGCCCATGATAGCCCAATTTTTGTTACCTTTGCAGCCTGAAACAAAAATCGTTTACGCCCCAATGACATCTTCCGACACCAAAGATAAAAAAGAGATAGTGCTGAGCGGTATCCGCTCGACAGGCAATCTCCACTTAGGCAACTACTTCGGCGCCCTGTCAAAATTTGTCAGGATGCAGGACGACTACGACTCCAACTTCTTCATCGCCGACCTCCACGCCCTCACCACCAATCCCGACCCCGCCGAGCTCCACGCCAATGTCAAGAACATCGTGGCCGAGTATCTCGCCGCCGGTCTCGACCCCGAAAAGGCCACCATCTTCGTGCAGAGCGACATCCCCGAGGTGAGCGAGCTCTATCTCCTGCTCAACATGCACGTGGGCATCGGCGAGCTCATGCGCACCGCCTCGTTCAAGGACAAAGCCCGCAAGCAGCTCGGCATCCATGTGCCCGGCGCAGGCGAGCAGGACGACAGCGACGAAGACATCGAGAAGCAGATCATAGGCAACGAGAGCAAGAGCAAGCGCGTCAACGCCGGCCTCCTCACCTATCCCACCCTCATGGCCGTCGACATCCTCATCCAGAAAGCCAACTGGGTGCCCGTCGGCAAGGATCAGGAGCAGCACCTCGAGCTCACACGCCGCTTTGCCCGCCGCTTCAACTCATTCTACAAGACCGACATGTTTATCGAACCCGCCAACTTCAACTTCGGCGGCCAGGCCGTCAAGGTGCCCGGCCTCGACGGCTCAGGCAAGATGGGCAAGAGCGAGGGCAACTGCATCTACCTCATCGACGACGAGAAGACCCTGCGCAAGAAGGTGATGCGTGCCGTGACCGACGAAGGCCCCAAGGAGCCCAACCAGCCCATTTCGCAGCCCGTTGCCAACCTGCTCACCCTCATGGAGCTCACCTCGAGCCCCGACACCGTGCAGCACTTCCGCGACGCCTACGCCGACTGCTCCATCCGCTACGGCGACCTCAAGAAGCAGCTGGCCGAGGATATACTGAAGATCACCCTCCCCATCCGCGAGCGCATCCTCGACATCCGCAACGACGACGCCTACATCGGCTCGGTCCTCCGCCGTGGAGCCGAACGTGCCCGCGAGCGTGCCGCCGCCACCCTGGCCGAAGCCCGCGAAGTCATGGGCATCCGCCGCTTCTATTGATCATCGCCCCCCTCTTACCCCCCTCCCAAAATCCCGCATACCCCTCCCCCCGTATGCGGGATTTCTGCATATAGCCGGCAGCGAACAATTCAGCCCTGGGTTTGTTAACAAAACATAATGAATTGTTTGC
>CAYWWE010000179.1:0-3557 GCA_964461785.1 uncultured Bacteroides sp. | reverse complement strand
TAGTGAATTATCGTGAAATCGCCTCATCCCGCTTCAAAATTGTCGCTGACGGAGAGCGCGCAACAGATCTCCGTGTCGTGGAAAAACATTATCTTTGTGACAGTGATAGGGTGGTGGCACATCAACCGCCTGTCAGAGACTATGGAAGAATATAAAGAATATCTTGAGGCGGCTCTGGATATGGCCCGTGAGGCCGGCAACGTATTGATGAGCCATTACCGCCGGAGCGATCTTGCATCCTCAACCAAACAGAACAGCTTTGACGTGGTCACCGAGGCCGACAAGGCATCGGAGGCGCTTATCGTGAAGCGGATCGGCGAGCGTTTCCCGTCACACTCGGTTCTGGCCGAAGAAAGCGGTGCAAGCGGCGACGCCGCAGCAGAATGGCAGTGGGTGATCGATCCTCTCGACGGCACGACCAACTACAGCCAGGGGCTGCCGGTGTTTTGCGTCTCGATAGCCCTGCGCCGCAAGGCGACGACGGTGGTCGGTGTGGTCTACGCACCGGCTCTCGGTGAGCTTTTCGAGGCTGTCAGGGGCGGGGGCGCGCGACTCAACGGCAAGCCTATCGGCTGCTCCAGGAAGCAGGAGCCCGACCGGATGGTAGTGGCCACCGGAGTGCCATACGACAAGGGTGTCAATCCCGACAATAATCTCGACAACATTGTCCGTGTGGCTCCGCACGTGAGGGGCATACGCCGCATGGGTTCGGCGGCTATCGACCTGTCGTATACCGCGGCCGGATTCTTCGACGCTTACTGGGAGCTGAACCTTCAGCCGTGGGATGTGGCTGCCGGAGCGCTTATCGTGGAGGAGGCCGGGGGCGTGGTCGAGCCTATCCGCACCAACCGCAATGTGTCGGTCATCGCCGGCAGCCGCGAGTCGCTGTCGGTGTTCCGCCCGTTGATAAAGTGAGATTGGCCGATGAAGATTATCCACACTTCCGACTGGCATGTAGGGAGCAAGCTATATGACCGCGACCGTTCGGCCGATCATCGCCAGATGGCTGAGCAGATCATAGGGATCTGTCGCTACAGGCGCCCCGATGCGCTGATCATAGCCGGAGATCTGTTTGACAACGATCACCCCTCGGCATCGGATCAGCGGCTTGTGGCCGATACTCTGGCGCGTCTCCGCACCGAGGTGCCGGGTATGACGGTGGTGGCTGTGGCAGGCAATCACGATAGCCCTTCGCGCCATGAGAGTCATAGGGCGATCTATGCTGCGGCGGGAATCCACATGATAGGACGCATCACGGCTGATGTCAACGACTCCCCCGAGAGCCATATCATTGATGTCGGATCGGGGGTGATAGTGGCCATCCCCTACTATATCGGACGCGGATGTGATATAAAAGCGCTGATGGAGGAAGCCCGCAGGGTGGCCGGCGACAGACCGGTGATCGCGACAGCCCACACTATGGTGACGGGCAGCGACATTCAGGGGCATGACGAAAGGATCATCGGGCTGCTCGCTGCGGTCGACGTCGACTCATTCCTTCCCTCCGGGAGCTACGACTATCTCGCCCTCGGCCATATTCACCGCGCCCAAAAGGTCGGAGGCAGCGGCAGGGCGCGCTACAGCGGATCGCCGCTTGCCGTCAGTTTTGACGAGACATATCCACACTATGTGGCGGAGGTAGAGATCGAAAGGCACGGTGACGAGCCGGTCACTGAGCTGATCGAGGTCGTGCCTCACCGTCCGCTCGTCACCCTGCCTTCTCCCGGCCGATGGGTGCCCCTTGACGAGGCGCTTGAATGTCTGGGTAAGTTTCCCCGCGATATCGAGGCTTTTGTGCGGCTCAATATCCTCTCTGCCGGGCCGCTCCCGCCGTCGGCCGGCGACGATGCCCGACGCAAGACGGCCCGGAAGAAGTGTGAGGTGTGTCATATCAATGTGAGATACACCGGCGATGATGCTGATGATGAGATACGGAGAGGGATGACGGTAGATCAGCTCCGTGAGGCCTCGCCGGTCGAGGTGGCCGCCCGATATGCTGCTTCGGTTGGCATGGAGCTCGACAGGGAGTTGTTTGAAGAAATTTTCAGGGAATTGACTGTTAAGGATCCCGACGATGAAACTGCGTAGACTTGAAATACATAACATAGCGTCGGTAGCCGATGCCACGATCGACTTTGACAATCCACCTCTCTCGGGAGCCGGTATTTTTCTGATATCCGGGCCTACGGGTTCGGGCAAGTCGACGATTCTCGACAGTATAGTGCTGGCTCTCTACGGTGAGGCGCCGCGATACAATCGCGCGCCGCGTCAGGCCCGCACGGAGTTGCCTAAAGATGTAGAGGCGCGCCCGGGCGATGTGCGCAACATTCTCCGCCACGGTACTGGAGAGGGATATGTGTCGCTGACTTTTCGCGGCGCTAACGGACTGGAATACAGCGGCGAGTGGCGGGTGAGACGCTCGCGTGGGAAGGCGGCTGGCAGGCTGATGCCGGCGTCGCACACCCTGACCCGCCTCTCCGACGGGGCTGTCTTTACCCGCAAGCAGGAGATCGCGTGTGAGATAACTGAGGCGGTAGGGCTCGATTTCGACCAGTTCTGCCGCACCGTCATGCTGCCGCAGGGCGAGTTCACCCGGTTTCTCTATGCGGGCGATGCCGATAAGGCGGCTCTGCTCGAGAAGATAACGCGGGTCGATATCTATACACGGATCGGGGCCGCCATCTACAGCCGGGCGCGCAGCAAGGCCGACGAGTATCAGCTCGCACGCCGCCTTGCCGATGAGACCAACGGCCTGACCGACGAGGAGGAGAAAGCCGTGATTGGGGAGCTTAATGCTGCCTCGGACGCCGAGGCTAAAGCCGTATCACTCATTAGGATTATACAAGCTCACAAAGAGCGATCCGCACGCATAGCAGAGGCCGAGGCCGAGGTTGCGGAGCAACGCAAGGCTGTAGAGGCGGCGACAAGTATGTCGCAGTCCGACGAGGTGGCACTTCGCCGCCGGAGGATAGAGCGCTGGAACCGCTCGGCTGAGGCGCGGGTAGCTCTTGCGTCGGCCGATAAGGCAGCTGCCGAGCGTGAGGCCGCGATAAGCCGACTCGGAGACCTTGCAGGCGAGATAGCTTATTTCAGTGCCTCGGCCTACAGACTTGCCGATGAGATAAAGGAGCTGACACGGACCGAGTCGCAGCTGAGGAGCCGGGTGGATGTCTCGCAGGAGCGTAAGAATCTCTTGCGGCTCGGAGATACAATCGTGGCTGAAGATAAGTCCGTGGCCGAGAGCCGCGCAATGCTCGACTCGGCCCACCGCCTCATCGCCGTCCATACACAGGAGGCTGACAGACTGAATGTGAAGGTAGCGGAACTTAAGACGGGTGTTGTTGAGGCTGAGGCTAAAGCTAAGGCCACTCGGATGGTCTACGAGACGCTTAAAGATTCCGTCAATAAGTTTGCCAAGGCCATGAGGGCCTCGCTTACGGTAGGATGCCGATGCCCGGTGTGCCGCCAGACTGTCGGGACGCTTCCCGAGGGGGAGGAGATTCTTGACTCAGCGGCAACTGAAGCCCGCAGGGAGAGCGAGGTGGCTGAGAGCCGGT
>CAYWWE010000178.1:0-3579 GCA_964461785.1 uncultured Bacteroides sp. | reverse complement strand
TTTGTTGCAGAAGCGGAAATAATGTGGTATATTTGCGAAAAATGGTTATCTAACTCATAAATACTCAGCTATGAAAAGGTCTAAACAACTCCTGCTGCTACTGGCTGTGGTGCTCTTGGGCATCAATGTCGCATCAGCCCAGTCAAAAGGTCGCACCGCCACACGGAAAGCCACAACCAAAACCGCGGCTGCCGCTCCTGCATCCGGAGCAAAAGCGCTATGGATAAACTTCAACGGTGGTGAGGATGTCAAAAGCATTGCATGCGACGATAAGCATGTGTACGTGACAATGAACTGGACGCGCCGCATGGTCATCATCGAGAAAGCCACCGGCAAGCTGTCGCAGATCAAGCGTGACAACGAAATATTTAGCGTTGTCGTGGCCAACAATAAGTGCTACTACACGGTGGTGGGCGAGGGGCTGTTCAGCTACGATCCTGTCACGGGCGAAAGCACGGGGCCGCTGTTCGGCATCGATCAATTCTCGGCGAATATCGGAACGGATCTTGCCGTGTCGCCCGACGGAAATTATCTGCTATGCAAGGAGTCGGTGGTCGACCTCCGCACCGGAGAGGTGGATTACACTTTCCGTGGAGGTCGAATCACCGCCGTAAACAATGTAGGCGGAGCATATATCTCATTACCCGATCCGTTCTATTGTTACCCTGAGACAGGCGATTACTACATCAGCCGCTCGGATGTGGTACACGGCATATATCCCGATGCCCTGACCGGCAACACCTTCTGGTGCTGTGAGGAGGGGGTAGGGTATACCGAGATGGTACCTCCGGCTAATTCCGGCATCAAGAAAGTGACCATTCCGGGTATAGAGACACAGTATATCCCCCTGAATATCACGCGGGCTGATGATGGGAATCTTGTGCTCACGACCACTCAAGGCATAATCTTCGGAGGGAAAACTCTGGAAGACAAAGCTGTGCTTGTCGAGCGACTCAAAACAGGCCTTAAAGATCAGTACGGGTCGGAGCTGTCGCTCAACTATTTCAACGGCGTTGTTACGCCTGACGGCATGGGTAATCTCGTATTCGGAAGCCCCGGATATGCTTACGTATGCATTTACAATCCTGACGGACTGAAAGGGTATACCGAGCTTAAAGGAAAAGCAGTGAGATTCTGATTGCTTATAATAAGACGCCCCGGCTTAATAAGAGATCCCCGGCTGCAGAACGTCTCTGCGGCCGGGGGTGTTTTTGTGCGCAAGGGGGGACTCGAACCCCCACGTCCGAAGACACCAGATCCTAAGTCTGGCGCGGCTACCATTACGCCACTTGCGCTTGCAGCGCTGCAAAGATAGAGATTTTTATCCAAATCTCAAATCCCTTTTTTGCGGGTTTGTGCTTTTTGTTGGCATCGAGGTGTTTGTTGCTCTGACTCGGAGATCGAGCTCGACACGATACTCGGAATCAATTTAAATCGCAGATCATCACTATATACACATTTATATATTTAGAGATAATATATATTTAGAGACAATAGTGCTAATAAGTGATTAAATACCCACGGGGGATGATATCGGCGCACCCTGAAGGATGCGCCCTCCGAGTTTGCTCTTGACCTAAGTGGGCCACTTGGGAGGTCGGCGGCCTTTAGCTCCCGACACATCCTATGGCGGGTTGTGCCGGCGCACCCTGAAATTATCTTGGATTTTTTGCTTCCCGTAGCTTTCTATGTTCTCCCGATCATTGCGCTGCAAAATCCGGCTATAGTACATAATTCTAAACTCAATTGAATATGATACTATCCGACAAAATTAAGGCAATACTTTGAAGACTTTAACGTTATATCATAAAATCAACATCATTCCAATGAGACAGTTATCCTTACTCGGTTATTTCTTCATCGTCTTCATTCTTGTATCTTGCTCAAGCAATGAGGAGCCTGACTATCCTGTCTTTATGCAACCGTCGTCTATTCAATCAGTGGATGCAAATGCTATCAACCAAACCTTTGAATATGATGAATATGGAAGAATTGTTTCATGGAGCTGCACAACTAATAGCCCGAACGATCCCGCTTCATATTCTGCACATTACTCTTATCCGGACGAAAATACAATAATAGTGTCGGCTGAAGAAATTTTGCCCCTCGAGCAGCGAATTATTGAAGAATCCATTCACCTGATGAACGGCAGAGCGTCTACCTCGGAGGGAACGTATAAGGCTAATATACATGCGGAAGCTTGGACTAAGCAATTGCTAAAGACATATCGCCTTGCGTTTGAATATCTCCCTTCAAATCATCTTAATGTAGTGGAACACTCAGAGGTTTTGGGTATAGGTGACGATATAAAAGATGATGAATGGCATAAACCCATGAAGTGGGAGAATTATTTAATATGGGAAAACGGAAACCTCAAAGAGTTTCAAGATTATCAGGGCAGCTCAAATTCTTATCAATCCACCAAATACGAGTATTCGGGTGAAGCAGTATCTTATCCTGTTGTAATACCTATGGTAATTAAATTTGCCCACCATCTGCCACTTTGTATGCAAGGGGTGTTTGGCCTCAATTCCGATAATTTAGTGACATCCGCTTCATCATTTGACAAAAATGGTGATTTATATCTTTCACGGCAGTATTCTTATGATTTAGATGATGCTAATATTAGCAAGTATACAGAAATATACAACTTTACAGGTTCCGTTTTCTCCGGCAAAGTAACGTATAACGTTAACTGGACTGAAAAGTAAATAATACTGTCTTTTTCGCATAGTGGGCTTTACCGTATGTTCCCAGTACGATAAAGCCCGTTTTCGTTGCACACTGTCTCAATTACTTTATAGTACTCGGAAGTTAGCACGATATACCCCGCCGATGTTTGCGGCGCACCTTAAAAAGCCTCGCCCTCCAAGGATGCGCCCTCCGAGGAGGCTATTGTGAAACATGCTGTTAACCGAATAACTCTGAATGACTACCTACTCTAATAAGCTTTATTAGATTGGAATTTTCATCAATCCAAATCAAAAGAAAGTCATTCTCGATATGACATTCCATATACCCGGCGTAATCACCTCGCAGCATATGTGCCCTATATTTTTCCGGGATTTTCACGCCTGTGCGCAAATAATTGTCAATGAAGTGGTATAGCCCCATTAACTTATTTGGTTGATTGGCAATTTTTTTCAGGTCTTTCTTGAATTGTTTGCCACTCTTGATCTCTTTCATTTCAAATCAAGAGATTTAAGAAATGATTCGTAGCTGTCCATATTGACAGTAGTGAGATTTTTCTCATCCTCAGCCTCCTTCATTGCGGCTTCGGTAGTTGCATTGGGAATATTATTTACTACTTCTATCAAAATTGTCTCAACATAATTATTGAGGCTCCGATTATTGCGGGCAGCTAATTGTTTCAAACGATCCAATAACTCCTCACGCAGTCGGAACATTGCGGGTTTTCTATTTATTGCAGCTTCCATAGTGCTATCACTTATATTGCAAAGATATATCATCTTTATTTCATAAACAAATATTCCAAATATAAGTTTTGCATTTCATGGTTTTATACTCATCGAGTAGTTTGCATCCTCATCCATGGAGCTCAGGAGCTTTAGCTTCCGA
>CAYWWE010000177.1:0-3692 GCA_964461785.1 uncultured Bacteroides sp. | reverse complement strand
ATGATGTTGATCCACAGGGTGGGATAGTAGAAGCAGATGCCCGCGCCTATGCCGAGGAAGATCGAGGCGATGGTGATGGCGTTTGGTGTCACGCCCAGACATTTGGCCAGGCGGGCCCATGCATAGCCTATCGGCCTGTAGAAAACCAGATCGATCCCCTCTTCGGTGTCCATTGACTTGAGCGTGGCGCGGTAGTCGGCTTTCAGGCGTGCGAAAGCCGATGAGCGCCCCGGCGAGAGCATTCCGGTGTCGGTGGGATGGGTCATTGCTGTTTCTTGACTATATATTCCTTAATTAGTCCCACTATCGCCTTGGCAATGTGGGGAGCGGCCTGAGTGCGGCAGGGTGCGAAACTGGGCCAGTCGTTGAAGTCGATGATGCGGATCGTGCCGTCGGGACTCACTATGCAGTCGCCTCCGTAGATCACCACGTCGAGGGCTTCGGATGCACGGCGGCAGATGTCGCGGAGATTGTCGAGGTCAAACGGTATGCCGCGTGAGTGGCCGTTGATGGCCTCGTGGCCATACTTGGAGTGGCCCTCGTCAAAGGGATAGAACCAGAAGAAATAGTTGCTTCCGCGCACTCCGTAGAATTTGATCAGGTCGCCTTCGAGATGGCGGTTGATGACGGCGCGCCGGATGCCCCGGAGGAAATACTCCTGAAGCACCTCCTGAGCCTCTTCGGGGTGGCGCACATAGCTCACATCCTCTTTGTGCATGGCGTGGAAGTCGCCGCGCTTGATCCATGCGCGGGTCATCCCGGCCTCGTTGAGGGCGGAGGTCACGGCCTCGTCGGTGTTGACTATGAGGCTCTCGGGATATGGTATGCCGGAGCCCAGAAGGATGCGGGTCATGCGCTCGCGGGTGCAGTTTTCAATGCCGTAGCCTGAATTGACAACGAGGCATCCGTCGTCTTCCATCTTCTGGAGGATGGCTATCGAGCGCTGTTCGCGACACATATCCACTATGATGCGTTCGCCGCGCAGGGCGCCGGCGGCAAGCTCCTCTTCCGAGTAGACGTTGACTTCGTAGCCACGCTTGCGGAGCTGTTCGGCCACGAGATTGAATATTGCGGCATCGTTGCCGATATGGTTAGGCGAATATGCGCCGGCTCTCATTATGCCGGCAATCTTTATTTCAGCCATAATATTATGCGGCGGTAGGTGGGGGATGGGTGGTTGGGATTTGAGGGTGATGGGAGTGGTCAGGAGCGGATGAACGCTTCGGCACCCGGGATGTCGGAGGCATGGTCCACATCCACTATCTTCTCGATGGGATAGGCCTTGAGCAGCAGTCCGGCTTCGACCAGAGCCCGCTGATAGTTGCGCATTCTGGCAACTCCGCGTGCCATGCAGTCTTCAAGCACCTTTATGGCCGGAGCTGTAAGGCCGTAGATGCCTCCCGACACATATTTCACTCCGGGTGCGGGAGCGTCGAGAAATCCGGTGATGCGCATATCCGGGGCGGTGGCCACATAGAGTGGCTTCTCATCGTCGATAAACGGAGTGACGGCCATGTAGCCGTCGGCGGTGGTGTCGGCTTCGAAGGCGGATATATAGTCCATGAAATCGGGCTGACGGAAGATGGTGTCGACGGTGGTGAGGCAGAACTTACCCTCGGCGGCTTCGGCGGGGAGGGCGCGGCTCACTTCGTAGAAGCTGTGCATTGAGCTCGGGGTCGACTTGACCACCAGATTGAGCGGCACGGGCAGGCGCAGGCTGCGCAGATAGTCGGCCACTTCGGTCATCTGCTCATTGACGATCACGGTGAGGCTCTCGGGGTTGCAGGACATGAAGATGTCGATGAGCCGTCCGATCATCGGGCGGCCGTCGAGCATTACCAGTGGTTTGGGGAGCTCAACTCCCTCCTGCCTGAGGCGTGATCCCTCGCCGGCGGCTATGATGGCGTAATTCATTGGATGTCGATGTGATGAAATGGAAGATGGAAAGAGTGACGGTGTGATCAGTCAACCGATTTCGACAGATCGATCGAGGCGTCGTGGCGCGGCCGATCATGATAATGTTTGCCGAGAGGATTGGCTGTCCGCTCGGCGTGTGCGTCGCGGCGGCGGGCTATGTCGATGGCCTCGTAGATGGCAGCACGCATCGAATCGGGCGATGCAACACCTTTGCCGGCAATGTCATAGCCGGTGCCGTGGTCGGGCGACGTGCGGACAAAAGGCAACCCTGCGGTGAAGTTGACCCCCGAGTCCATCGCTATGGTCTTGAAGGGTGCGAGACCCTGATCGTGATACATCGCCAGAACACCGTCGAAGTGTTTCCATTGTCCCGATCCGAAAAATCCGTCGGCGGCGTATGGGCCGTAGGCGTGGATCTTCTCCGAGGCGGCATCGAATATGGCCGGTGCGATGATCTCGCTCTCCTCGCTGCCGAGCAGACCATGCTCGCCGGCATGGGGGTTGAGGGCAAGGACGGCTATGCGGGGGCGCACGATGCCGAAATCGCGCCGCAGCGATTCGTCGAGAGCCTTGATCTTGTCGACGATGAGCTCGCGAGTGAGGGTGGAGGCGATTTTAGTCACCGGGATATGGGCCGTGGCGAGGGCCACGCGCAGATTGCCGGCAACCATAATCATCAGTGCCTTTGAGCCGTCGGAGGCCACGGATTCGAGATATTCCGTGTGGCCCGGGAATGTGAAGGTGTCGCTCTGGATCGAGTGCTTGTTGATGGGTGCGGTGACAAGGGCGTCGATCTTTCCTTCGGCCAGATCTGCAGCGGCGCGCTGCAGAGCCGCAAACGCTGCCTGTCCGGCGGCCGGGGTCTCCTGACCGAGATCGATCTTCACATCGTCGGCCACCACATTGATTATAGTGTATTCACCCTCTGCCGCAGAATCGGCGTCGGGGCGTGTCACAAAGTTTACAGCGGGCAGATTCATGCCCTTTCGATGGTAGGATGCGATGCGGCCTGAGCCGTAGACCACCGGAGTGCATAGCTCGAGGATTTTTGGGTTCTCGAGCGCCTTGAGGATTACTTCATAGCCTATACCGTTGGTGTCGCCGTGGGTAATGCCTATGCGGGGTTTTTTATCTGGAGTCATTGACTGAATATTCTAACAAGGCGCTAAATTACACATTTTCCGTCAAAAACTCCCCTTACTCATCCAACTTTCAACACCGTGGGCTCAGACGATATAATTTGATCAATTAAACCGATTAGACTAATCAGTCTAATAACCAATCAGTTACTGCGTGCTGTAACAAGTATGACATGATTTTAACGTTCGTTAACGTGGGTAAGTCTTGCGTATGTCATAATCGCTGTAATTTTGCAGTGTCAAACAACGACAACGACATCACAATCAACCCGAATTCATCAACTCCTCCAAATACCCCCACCGCCATGACAGCAGCAACCTTCCAGTCACAGCTTATGAGCCTTCAGGCAAACCTCCTCAACTTTGCCATGACCCTCACCGCCAACCGCGACGACGCTTACGATCTGCTTCAGGACACCACTGTCAAGGCTCTGACAAATCAGGAGAAGTATGCCGAGAACACCAACTTCAAGGGCTGGGTGTTCACGATCATGCGCAACATCTTCATCAACAACTACCGCCGCACCTCGCGCGCTCAGGTTGTCAATGACAGCACCGACGACAATTACCACCTCAACCTGTGTCAGGACACCGCCTTCGAGACTCCCGAGGGTTCGCTGACAGCCGGTGAGATCA
>CAYWWE010000176.1:0-3694 GCA_964461785.1 uncultured Bacteroides sp. | reverse complement strand
AACCATGTCTGCAACCCTACTACCATGATGCGACGCGACATCATTGACAAATATAAAATGCGCTATGAGAGCGAATATGAGTTTGCCGAAGACTATCGCTTTTGGAGCAGAGTGGTATCGGAGTGCGGACCCATAGATTGTCTTCCTCAGCAACTCCTACATTATCGCGTCAGCGATGGTCAGGTCACTGCAACCCATTGGGACGAAATGATGGAAGCCACAGAGCGGGTGAAATCAAGTCTTATTTCAACCCTTGTTGACAAAGCAAATCCCGGCTACACGGATCCCGAGATAGAGGACAGCAACCTCGATCTCACCCTTATCATCCCTTTCCTCAACGAAGGGGAAGAAGTAGAAAATACCGTCCGATCATTCCTTGCCCACGGTGGAAAGGGACGGGTTGACATCCTCGTGATCAACGACTGCTCCTACGACTCCTATCCCTATATGGAGCGCCTGATGGCGATCCCGGGAGTTACTTATATCCTCAACCGCGAGCGCCTCGGTGTGGCCGCGAGTCGTGACAAAGGAGTGAATCTCTGCCGCACACCTTATTTCCTGCTGCTCGATGCCCACATGCGCGCCTACGATGACCTATGGCTTGCCGAGATACCTCGCCTACTCCGAGAAAACGACCGTCGCATCCTCTGCTGCCAAAATAAGGCACTTGAAAAAGATATTCAAGGGAATATCCTGACCGACAATGATCTCCCGACATATTTCGGAGCTCGTATGATCATATCGCGTCGGCCGCCGATCCCAGGTATAGACTGGATAGACAATGAGCTGATGCCCTCTGCTAATGTCGAAACTATCCCACTGGTGCTTGGTGCCGGATATGCCACAAGCCGAACTTATTGGCGGAGGATTGGTGGATTAAAAGGTCTGCGTCAATATGGTTGCGACGAACAGCTCATGTCGTTAAAGACATGGCTTGAAGGAGGATCATGTCTGTTACTCAAACGGGTAATATTGGGTCACATATACAGAAAACGCATGCCTTACGATGTAGATTGGCATGTGCCAATATATAACAATCTTCTCGTGACAGAGACACTTTTCCCACTCCGTGAGCGTATCATGGCAAGAGCTGCGGCCTATGTCACCGATCGCAAGCGATTCATGGACGCATTCAGTGAGATCCGCGATTATCTCGCCTCCAACAATCACCTGCGCAGATCCGGTGCCGAGCATCGTCGACGATTCGATAGCTTCATGCGTATTAATTCACGACCTAAGTCTGCTGAACTATCCATCCGCGAGGAGGTGAAACGCAAGATAGACGAAGTATATGCTACAGTCTCTGATGACATACCGACGGAAACAGGTTTGTTTGAAGGAATCATCGGACGAGCACTATGGCTAATGTGTTATGCCGCATCAAAGGGCGACGACCGGATATCAAGCACTGCTGCTGAACTTATTGTCCGGTTAACAGCGTCGCTGCCGTTGGATGACTATAGTTTCTCTACCGGTCTATCTGGTATTGGGTGGGCTCTGATTTATATGGCTCGTCACCGATTCATAGAAAGTCAGGAAAACATATTGATCTTGATTGATCGTTCTCTTGCCGGAATCATTGCGAACATAACTGACAATTCGTTTGCGGACGGAAAAGCTGGTATCTTGGCCTATACCTGCGCCCGCGTAACCTGCGGCTATAATGTAGAGTTTATCACTAACAATCAGAGTAGCTTTGACCGTATGGCCAAAGAAATACTTGCCGATACTACTGATTCTGTGGCAGCATACTACGCCATGCTTTGGTTGCAGATTCATGTCTTGGACTTTTCCGAAATACCTGAACCATATCTCACAGACTGGATGACACCTTCGAATTTCATACCGCGCAACAGGAGGTTTTGGTCAATGTCGCTGCAAGATGGTGTTCTCGCCACCTCACTGAACTCAATTATCAACTCAATAAAATGAAAATATTAAGCAAATACGTTCACCTTTTAGAAATTGACAGAAAGCATTACCTGTTCAATGTCGCCAACGGATTTACCGTTGCCCTTAATAGCCGCCTTGTGTCACTAATCGACTCTTACCGTGATAATATTGACTCAATAAAAGGAGTGCACCCCGACCTATATGACGGTTTGGTCAATTGCGGAATGTTGGTTGACGAATGCCTTGATGAGACAACTGAACTGATTGCGAGGTTTGAGGCCGAAGATGACGACCCTAAAACTTTTGACCTTACAATCAATCCTACCCTCGACTGCAATTTGCGGTGCTGGTACTGCTATGAAACCCACGGCAGGGGCACCATGATGACTCCCGAAGTAATCGAATCGATTAAACGGCTTATCGATAACAAGTTGTCTAATTCCGTCCTCAAACGACTTAATATAGGCTTTTTCGGAGGCGAACCTCTAATCGGATGGGACAAAGTTGTGATACCTCTACTGCAATATGGATCAGAGAGATGTGCCGAACGCGGCGTGAAGTTCAGCAGCGACTTTACAACCAACGGCGTGCTTCTCACCGAAAACCGTCTCGAAGAGCTTTATAACATTACTCTCGGGACATCATCATTCCAAATCTCTATCGACGGCAACAGGTCACTTCACGATAATTCGAGAGTAAACGCAGCCAAACATCCCACTTACGATAAGATTATGGCTAATGTAGCTCATGCAGCCGCAAAGGGGTTTAAAGTGATACTGAGATTCAATTATACACCAGAAACTCTTGATGCCTTTACGGATGTACTCTCCGATTTGGAAGAGTTACCTTCCGAGAGTCGAAAAAATATAGCGTGTAGTTTCCATCAGGTGTGGCAGACGACCAACGGAAGTCATGATCACCCGATAAAGAATCGCGCCGATAAGATAGCCGATTTTTTCCGTGCAAGCGGATTTACCACCGCTATTGACCGAACATATTACAGATCCGTATGCTACGGCGACCGTTCTAACCACGTTGTGGTAAACTATAATGGCGACTTGTATAAATGCACAGCTCGAGAGTTCTTACCCGCGACCCGTGAAGGTGTCCTCTCCCACGATGGGAAGCTCAAATGGAACTCTCGATTCACTAAACGAATGGCTATAAGATATGCAGGCAATGCATGCCGTAACTGCAGCATAATGCCCGTTTGTAATAGCGGTTGCTCACAGAAAAAGCTCGAATGCCACTCCTCTGATGTTTGCCCCAAGGGTATGGATAATAATTCTCGTCATAACTATTTGCTCATGACTCTTAGACACCGTCTATACAAGTAAATCAAACAAATCTTAAAGAAACATTGCGGCACGTTGCCGCTCTGTCATAAATATAATTATGAATAAATTCAAGATGTCCGTAAAGGACGCCATGGTCGCTGTAGACCATGTTGAGGAGACCTCGGAAGGTCTCCTCAAGGGAGGCTTCGCCATAATTGGCGGAGGCGAGGATGAAGTATCTCCACTGAGCAACTACGGTCTGTGTTTTAACATTAAAAACTGCGAGTGTAAACCCACTTCCAAAGAAAAGAGCAACGGTGTAGTAGATTTCCCCTCCCTCTCGTTCTAAACCTCTTCTAACCAGTGGCGGAGCTTATGTGCAGGATTATAGTGTTACCATAACGCTGCCCCTTAAACATAAGCTCCGACATTGTTTTGAAAAAAGTTTTTCGTCTCTGCAATAATATCGGTTACATAACCGTCCTTCTTAATAAGCATTATACCGATCGATTTATGAAAATTAT
>CAYWWE010000175.1:0-3734 GCA_964461785.1 uncultured Bacteroides sp. | reverse complement strand
AATCAGAAGGGGAGGCCGACGGCGAAGTGGAAGGTTGCGTCGCGCTTCCAGCGGGGGTGGACGATGGGCCATTCCTGTTGGCCGAGGGCCGGATTGTGGGCTTTCATGCCGAGGTCGAAGCGCAGCAGGAAGTAGTCGAAGTCGAGGCGCAGTCCCGCGCCGTAGGCAGCCGCGAGCTGCCGGGGGACGTCGCCCAGATGAAACATTCCTCCTGGCTGGTTGGGATAGCTATGGATGGTCCAGATATTGCCTGCGTCGATAAACAGGGCTCCGTCAAACACCCAGAATAGCTTGACTCGGTATTCGGCCGAGAGATCGAGGCGTATGTCGCCGCACTGGTTGATGAAGTCGGCCACGCTGTTGCGGCTGTCGTAGCAGCCCGGGCCGAGGGTGCGGACACTCCAGCCTCTGACGCCGTTGGCGCCGCCCGCATAGAAGCGCTTCTCAAAGGGCACCATGCGTGAGTTGCCGTAGGGCACCGCCAGGCCTGCTCCCACATGGAAGGCAAACGAGTGGCGCCGCCCGGGCAGATTGCGTGTCAGGGTGTAGTCGAACTCGGCTTTGGCATATTGTGAGAAGGGGATGCCCAGAATGCGGTAGACACCCATGCCAGCCTCGGCTGCCGTAGGGTCGGTGCCGTAGTAGCGCTTGCGGCCTGTGAGGGCGGAGATGGCATAAAGCAGGTTGCCTGCAATCTCGGCCGAGGCGCGGATGCTGAACACTTTGGGCTGCTGCACCGGGATCTTGAGGCTGCCCGAGGCTATGCGGCGGTTGGTGAGATAGTAGGTGTAGCCCATGCGCATGATGAAGTGATCTTCATAGGCATAGCGCAGCAGGGGATTGGTGGGTGCGATGGTGTTGATGAAGTCGATTGTGCTCTCGGGCAGGCGGACATAGTTGATGTCGATTAGGTCGAGGGTGCGCCTCTGGCGGCCGTTGCGGGTGGTCCAGCGGTATTTATAGGCGGCGCCGGCTATGATGCGGGTGTATTCGGGGCGCTCCTGATAGCTGAAGCTCACGGCGGTTTCGGTCGATGCCTTGACCCGTCGCCGCCAGCTGCGGCTCAGGAAGGGGAAGAGAAACTGCGGCATGGTGATTCCCACTTCGCCTGCAAATTCGGTGTAGCGGTTGTTGATGAGGCCCGAGAAGTTGCCCGAGAGGCTCTCGTAGTTCATGCGGAGCTTGGTGGTGAGCAGATTGGAGGCGTTGCCGAGGTTGCGGTAGCGGTAGCCCACGCCGAGTCCGAATCCGAGGTCGCCCTCCGAGTTGGTGCCCTCCACTTCGAGGGTAATGCCCTGCTTCTTGTTGCGGGTCAGCATGATATATGCGTCGACAGTGGCCGGCCCTACGGGGCGCATGTCAATGTTGATGGATCGCAGCAGGGCCAGGCGTGAGAGGCTCTCGTAGGTGCGGTCAACCTCGCTTGCGTCATACTTCTCGCCAGGCATGAGGAAGCACTGCGATTCGAGCACCGAGGGTTTGATATACCGGTCGGGCCCGTAGACTACGGCTATGCCCGAGGGGGTGAAGACGGTGTCGCGCCGCGCTGCTTCTTCGGCTGTCGGGGTTCGCCCGGGGGTGTAGTCGGTGATGAAGTAAACGTGGCCGATGGTGTATTGGCGGTGTACGGGCTGCCCCGTCACTGTCTCTGTCACCTCTTCCTCCGCCAAAATTGTTTCGGCTCCCTGACGGGGCGGATTGACGATGAAGGTGAGATCCACGTCGTAGCTCCCGGCGGCGGTGTCGGCCATGAACGAGATATAGTCTTTGGTGAAGGCATAGTAGCCGTTGTTGCGCAGGTTCTGGGCTATGCGGGCGCGCTCGGAGTCGAGCAAGTCGCGGTCGAGGAGCGATCCGGGGCGGAGGGTGAAGCGGGCCGAGTCGGCGAGCACGATGGCTGCCACAGCCGTGTCGGCTATCTCATAGGTCATCTGGCGCACCCGGTGGGGAGTTCCGGCGGTGACGGAATATCGCACTTCGGCTTTGCGTCGGTCGGGTTTCAGGATGGTGTCAACATCCACCGTCGCTCCCATGTATCCTTTGTTGATCAGAGCCTGGCGCAGCTGATGGGCCGAGGCATCGGTCAGTTCGGGCGAGAAGATCACCGGAGGCTGCCCCAGGCTGCGTATCCAGCGGTTGGCTTTCTTGGTCGAGTCGGAGCCCGACAGATTGTAGATTCCGAGCTGGAGCTTGGCAAATCCGAGCACCTTGTGGTTGGGCTGCTGCCTGAGATAATTGTAGAGCTGGGTGGTGCTGACATCGCGCGGGTGGTCGGCCAGCGAGATCGACACCTTGTCGAGCAGATATTCTCCACGGGGCACATGGCGCGTCGAGGCGCAGCCAGTCATGATCATGGCTGTCAGCACTATCGCGGCGGCGCGCATAGCCGCTCTGGTCAGAGTCGTAATACCCGGGAGTTGCATTGTGGATGGGCAAAGGTAGTCACAAACCGTCGGATGAGCCATATCATTATCGGTCGGGATGGGTCGGGGTCACTGATTTGCCCCCTGAGCATCGCGGACAGAGCCCCGTCACGACGTGATTGACCGTAAAGGGCACATATCCGTCGGGCAGCGACAGCGACGGCACCGACACATCGGGCAGACACACCGTCGCGCCGCACTCAGAGCAGTGGAAGTGGGCGTGGAAGTGGGCCGGCGCGCACGAATGGCGTTCGCGGCACAGCTCATATTTCGTGCTCCCGGTGCCATCGTCGATGGCATGTACCAGATCGGCCGACCTGAACAGATTGAGTACCCTGAAGATAGTGGATCGCTCAACGGTGTCGAGTGTCGTCTCAAGATCGGCCAGCGCCACCGGCGCGGTTGCCTCCGTCAGGGCTCGGGCCACGAGGATGCGGTTGGCCGTAGGGCGGATCCCGCGGTCGGCAAGCAGTTCTTCCGTAGTGAGGTGTTGGTTCATCGTGGTGCAAAGTTAAGGATAATGTGTGGAAAAATGAAGCTCCGGGGCGCTCCGATAAAGCCCGACGGGGCATAAAAAGTGAAAACTTCAAACTTTTTTTGCATCAAAGCCCCAAAAGGTTGACAAAAATGCCCCGCGAAAGTAAAAAAATGATTAACTTTGTGTCGCTAAATATGCCAGCGCCTCCGGCAGCCGTCAGGCTCCGACATGGCTTGATCTGAATTCAATCATAACCCCAATAACTTACAACTTTCAATAACAGAACACTATGACTAAAATAGGTATTAACGGCTTCGGTCGTATCGGTCGCTTTGTGTTCCGCGCCTCCACTAAGCGCGACGACATCGAGGTAGTAGCCATCAACGACCTCCTCCCCGTTGACTACATGGCTTACATGCTTAAGTATGACACCATGCACGGTCGCTTCGACGGCACCGTTGACTACGACATGGACAAGAGCCTCCTCATCGTCAACGGCAAGCCCATCCGCGTTACCGCCTGCAAGAATCCCGCCGAGATCGGCTGGGGCGAAGCCGGTGCCGAATATGTAGTTGAGTCCACAGGCCTCTTCCTCACCAAGGAGAAGGCTCAGGCACACATCGAAGCCGGTGCAAAATATGTGGTTATGTCTGCTCCCTCAAAGGACGACACCCCCATGTTCGTATGCGGCGTCAACCAGGACAAGTATGTTAAGGGTACCCAGTTCGTTTCAAACGCTTCCTGCACCACCAACTGTCTCGCTCCCATCACCAAGGTTCTCAACGACAAGTTTGGCGTTGTTGAAGGCCTCATGACTACCGTTCACTCTACTA
>CAYWWE010000174.1:0-3737 GCA_964461785.1 uncultured Bacteroides sp. | reverse complement strand
CCGTGCTCCTTGTAGAACTTGAGGAACTTGGGAGCGTCGTCGCGCGAGAAGCCGAAGGTCATCTGGGTGAGGTCGTTGGTGCCGAAGGAGAAGAAGTCGGCTACGGTGGCGATCTGGTCGGCGCAGAGAGCGGCGCGGGGAACCTCGATCATGGTGCCTACCTTATAGGGGATGCTGGTGCCCTTTTCCTCGAATACCTTGCCGGCGGTGATGTTGATCACATCGGCCTGATTCTGGATCTCCTTGAGCGAGCCAACGAGAGGAATCATGATCTCGGGGTGAACTGAGATGCCGCGCTGCTTGCAGGCGATGGCGGCCTCGATGATGGCGCGGGTCTGCATCTCGGTGATCTCGGGATAGGTGATGCCGAGGCGGCAGCCGCGGTGGCCGAGCATGGGGTTGAACTCTTCGAGGGAGTCAACTTTGGCCTTTACCTCCTCAAGGGTGATGCCCATATCGGCGGCAAGCTCTTTCTGAGTGGCGGTCTGATGAGGAACGAACTCGTGCAACGGGGGATCGAGCAGGCGGATTGTCACGCCGTAGCCGTCCATAGCCTCGAAGATGCCTTCGAAGTCGCCGCGCTGCATCGGGAGGAGCTTGGCGAGAGCCACACGGCGGCCTTCGACGTCGCTGGCGAGAATCATCTCGCGGACGGCCTTGATGCGGTCGCCTTCAAAGAACATGTGCTCGGTGCGGCAGAGGCCGATGCCCTGTGCGCCGAAGTGGCGGGCCTGCTTGGCGTCGCGGGGGGAGTCGGCGTTGGTGCGGACGAGGGTCTTGGTGTACTTGGCAGCGAGGTTCATGATTGCGCCGAAATCGCCGTCGAGCTCGGGCTCCACGGTGGGCACCTGACCGTCGTAAACCTCACCGGTCGAGCCGTTGAGTGAGATCCAGTCGCCTTCCTTATATGTCTTGCCACCCATCTCGAGGGTCTTGGCCTTGTAGTCGATGCGGATTTCGCCGGCACCGCTGACGCAGCACTTGCCCATACCGCGGGCAACAACGGCAGCGTGGCTGGTCATGCCGCCGCGCATGGTGAGGATACCCTGAGCCACGGCCATGCCGCGGAGGTCTTCGGGCGAGGTCTCGATGCGGACGAGGACCACCTTCTTTTTCTTCTCGGCCCATGCCTCGGCGTCTTCGGCAGAGAACACGATCTGGCCGGTAGCTGCGCCGGGAGATGCGGGCAGGCCCTTGGCTGCTACTTTGGCGCGCTTGAGGGCTGCCTTGTCAAATACGGGGTGGAGCAGCTCGTCGAGCTTCTGGGGCTCCATGCGCAGGAGTGCGGTCTTTTCGTCGATCTCGCCTGCGCGGAGCAGATCCATGGCGATCTTCACCATAGCGGCACCGGTGCGCTTGCCGTTGCGGGTCTGGAGCATCCAGAGCTTGCCGTCCTGAATGGTAAATTCCATGTCCTGCATATCCTTGTAGTGGTCTTCGAGACGGTGGGCGATGGAGATGAGCTCGGCTGCGCATACGGGCATCGACTCTTCGAGCGAGGGATATTTGGCGGCGCGCTCCTCCTCCGAGATACCCTGAAGGGCTGCCCAGCGGCGTGAGCCCTCAACGGTGATCTGCTGGGGGGTGCGGATACCGGCAACCACATCCTCGCCCTGGGCGTTGATGAGATATTCGCCGTTGAAGATGTTTTCGCCGGTGGCGGCGTCGCGCGAGAAGGCAACACCGGTAGCTGAGTTGTTGCCCATGTTGCCGTAGACCATTGCCTGGACGTTGACGGCGGTGCCCCATTCCTCGGGGATCTGGTTCATGCGGCGGTAGATGATGGCGCGCTCGTTCATCCATGAATCAAACACGGCGCAGATGCCGCCCCAGAGCTGCTCCCAGGCATCTTCGGGGAAGTCCTTGCCGGTGTGCTCCTTGACGGCAGCCTTGAAGAGCTTGACGAGCTCCTTGAGGTCGTCTACTCCGAGCTCGGTGTCGAGCTTCACGCCCTTCTCCTCTTTCATCTTGTCCATGATCTCCTCGAAGGGATCGATGTCGGCCTTCGACTTGGGCTTCATGCCGAGCACCACGTCGCCATACATCTGGACGAAGCGGCGGTAGCTGTCCCATGCGAAGCGGGGGTTGCCGCTCTTTTCAGCGAGGCTGGCAACGGTGGCATCGTTCATGCCGAGGTTGAGGACGGTGTCCATCATGCCGGGCATGGATGCGCGTGCGCCTGAACGGACGGAGACGAGGAGGGGGTTGGCGGGATCGTTGAATTTCTTGCCTGTCAGCTGCTCAACGTGAGCGATTGCCTCATGCACATCCTTGTCGATGCGCTTAACAACTTCGTCGCGGCCATACTGGGTATATTCAGTACATACTTCGGTCGTGATGGTGAAGCCGGGAGGCACGGGCATGCCGAGCAGGTTCATCTCGGCGAGGTTAGCACCCTTACCACCGAGGAGGTTACGTTCGGATGCCTTGCCTTCAGCTTTGCCGTCGCCAAATGTATAGACTCTTTTCATGTTTAAATATATGGATTTATTGTTGATAAGATGTCGGTATTAATGAGAAGGATCTTCATCGTGGGTCGCACGATGTGGCGCAGCAAATTTAGAAATTTTCGGTGGGATATGAAAATTTTAATGTGACTTTTTGCTCAGGCATCGTCGTTAAGGCTCTTTTCGGCTCGGGGGAGTGCGGGGAACAAAGGAGTAGATGTGAATAAGTGTTAAATTTTGCGCTGTTGCCAAATTGTAACGCGACTGTGGCGTGTGTGTGATATTGACGTTCTAACTTTGCAGCGCAATCATGAAGCAAGGTTTCTTGTTTCGTTCTCAAATCTCTCTCTTTGATTGCATCCTCGCTTAGATAATACCAATCATATCAATCTATCACTATCTAACGCCAAGAAGAGGCGCAGTGTTATAATTTTGATGAGTACAATTTACCGGGCTGATGTCGACCGACATTGGCCCGGCTTCTTTGTTGCATATCCCTTAAGTAAGGTTGGCAAAGCTGTGGCTGGGCTGTGCGGTCTCTGTGGCTGAACCTTGTTGCGTGGCGGGTGTTACGCTTTAAAAACGATCAATTATGAAATTCAACAGGATATTGAAGGGAGCCCTGACGGCTCTCGTAACCGTTTTAAGTTTTTCACCTATGGCAGCAAAAAATTCATATATCTTCCTCGCTCCCGGAGTTGAGGAGGTGGAGGCTACGGCCACTATCGATGCGTTGCGTCGCGCCGGGATGCCGGTTGTCTCTGTGGCAGTGGCCGAAAGCAATCAAGTTAAAGGTGCAACAGGACAGACCCTTGTGACAGACTCTGTAATCAGTGAGGTCAATACCGACGATGCCGACTGGCTCATCGTTCCCGGCGGCGATCCCGGCGCGCAGAATCTGTTTGCCAACGATGATGTGAAGGCAAAGATCCTGACCCATTACAACCGCAATGGCCGCATCGCTTCGATATGTGCCGGTCCGGCAGTGGTGCTCGCGCCTCTGGGAGTCCTCAAGGGCAAGACCGCGACCTGCTATCCCGGTCTGGGCGATGCGATCAATTCCAATGGTGGCCGCTATGTAGAGCAGACTGTGGTGGTCGAGCCCAACCTGATCACCTCTGAGGGCCCCGGGACAACCTTGCCGTTTGCTATCGAGATTATCCGCGCCACCCTGGGCGACTCTCCCGCCGACTCCGTCGCTTCCGGTATGCTGGTAAGATAACGACATGCGAGCCAGTCGGCAATGTCGTCGCTCCCGTGCAGGCTGTAGGGAGGCCGGGTTACGTCGAC
>CAYWWE010000173.1:0-3808 GCA_964461785.1 uncultured Bacteroides sp. | reverse complement strand
GTTTTGGCGGCAGGTTTTTTGCGTGTTTGCGGCTGAGGCTGTAAAAAAAGCATTATCTTTGCGGATATTAATAATCAAGACTTGAGGACCGAGGGTCCGAAACGGCCACGAAACAAATCAGAAGCGACATGTCACAACAATCATCTCAGCCTCCGGCTCCGTCGCCGGCAGCGGTGTCTGAAAAATGGACTGAAATAGAGCATCTGCCCGAATGGGACGAGGACTTCTATGATGTCTACACTGCCCGTAAATATGGCAAATGGGTCATGCTGAAGACTCTAAAGGATCAGTATAAGTCGGATCCGCGTTTCCGCTCCATGATAGAGAAGGAGTTTGACGTGCGCTATAACCTGGCTCATCCACACATAGTCATGATCAATGATCTTGAGGAGGTGCCGGGCGTCGGGCTCAGCATCATCACGGATGATGTCTACGGCCGCTCGCTGCGCAAGATCCTCGACGCCCGAGAGATACGTCCGGCCCATCTCGACAAGATCACTCATCAGCTCGTCGACGCGATAGAGTATATCCAGAGCAACCACCTCGTCCACTCGCCCATAAGGCCCGAGACGATCATCTTCACTGAAAATGTGGAGAATCTCAAGCTGATCGATGTGGGCTTTGACCAGAAGGACACGCTCACTCCCGCCGATGCCACGGAAGATATATATGCTTTCGGCATGGTGCTCCGCGAGGTGCTCGCTCAGGTGCCGGATGCGCCCGTGTGGCTCAGGAAGGTGGCCGACAGGTGTACCGATTCCGACCCTAAGAAGCGCTACCGCGATGTGGTGCAGCTCAGGCTGGCGCTGCTCCATCGCACCGACCATAAGTTTTATCTCGCTGTAATAGCCTTCCTGATTGTCATGATAGCCGTGTTGCTGTGGTTCACTTCATCGTTTGCGCCGGCTCATCCAGTCTCCTGATTTGTTTCATTCCTCAGTCCAATTCCTTCAATCCCACCAATTAGAAAGATGTCTGTAGAGATCCGCCCTGTCGGGCTCAACAAGCGTGAGCTCAAGAAATTTATTGAATTCGGCAACTCACTTTACAAGGGCAACGACTGCTATGTGCCGCCTCTGATATTTGACGAGGTCGATAATTTTCTTCCCGACAAAAATCCCGCCTTCGAGTTTTGTGAGGCGCAACTGTTCATGGCCTATCGCGACAATAAGCCGGTGGGCCGCATTGCCGCCATCATCAACCACAAGACCAACGAGAAAAACTCTAAGCGGGAGGCTCGCTTCGGCTGGATAGAGTTTATAGACGACCAGGAGGTGTATGATGCCCTGATGGAGGCGGCCGAGGGCTGGGCGCGCCGTAAGGGGATGACCGAGATGATAGGCCCCATGGGCTTCACCGATATGGATCATGAGGGTATGCTCACGTTTGGCTTCGACGAGCTCGGCACCATAGCCACCATATATAATCATGCCTACTATCCGGTGCACATGGAGCGCCGTGGCTATGAGAAGGATGTTGACTGGGTGGAATATCGCATGACGGTGCCCGACAAGGTGCCCGACAAGTATATGCGCATTGCCGATATTGTGAGGAAAAAATATGGTCTGGAGACTCTCCATTTCAAGAAGATCAAGGATCTGGCCGCCGAGTTTGGCCGTCCACTGTTCCATCTGATCAACCTTGCCTATAAGGATCTCTACGGCTACTCGCCTCTCACCGACCGTCAGATCGACTATTATATATCGCATTATCTCAGCGTGTTGCGGCTCGACTGCATCTGTGTGATCGTCGACAGCGAGCGCCGGCTCGTCGGCGTGGGCATCTCGATGCCGTCGCTCAGCCGTGCGCTTCAAAAGGGCGGAGGCAAGCTATTCCCTACCGGCTGGTATCATCTGCTCAAGGCTCTGAAGGGCCACAACGACATTGTCGATCTGATGCTCGTGGCCGTAGCACCCGAATATCAGAACAAGGGTGTCAACGCCCTGCTCTTTGCCGATCTGCTGCCCAACTATATCCGCAACGGATATAAGTATGCCGAGAGCAATCTTGAGCTCGAAGACAATGAGGCCGTGCAGCTGCAATGGCAGTATTTCGACCGCAGGCTCCATCGTCGCCGCCGGGCCTACCGCCGCCGCCTGTAAGGAGTCGTTATCTGTCGCACACAATATATTTGTTATAAACTCGAGGGTACTCCTCTCCTTCTCTCCTGCTTATATGCGTTATCTCCGTCGTATCATCACATTGCGCTTCCTGGCTCTGCTGTGCGTGGCCCTGTCCCCGCTCCTCAGGGCGGGTGCCCAGATGCCTATCCATCTGAGCGTCCGTGAGCCCATGCTGCCGGATTCGGCCGATGTGGTCCGTCAGTCGAAGCCCCGTTTCTGGCAGGCCGCAGGCATTGTTGTCGGTTCAAACCTTGCCCTGTGGGGATTTGACCGCTATATCGAGAAGGGTGATTTCTCATATATATCTTTCAATACGATCCGAGAGAACTTCCGCCACGGCTTCATCTGGGACAACGACAAGCTCGGAACCAATATGTTTCTCCACCCCTACAATGGGTCGCTCTTCTATAATGCGGCGCGCTCAAGCGGATATACATACTGGGGCAGCGGGCTATTTGCCATAGGCGGCAGCGCCATGTGGGAGCTGTTTATGGAGAATGAATATCCGTCGACCAACGACATCATCGCCACCCCGATAGGAGGCATGGCGATAGGCGAGGTGTGCTACAGGATGTCGGACGTGATGATCGACGACCGCACCACCGGATGGCGTCGCGCCGGCCATGAGACACTGCTTTTCATCATCTCACCCATGCGCGGGCTCACCCGCATCATCAACGGCGATGCCTGGCGCCGGCGTCCGACCCGCGGACGCATGTTCGGTGTGCCAGATATAGGCATAGAGTTTGCCGGAGGTGCCAGGATCCTTACGTTTGACAATCAGGGTATCAACGACACCCGTCCCGGAGCCGCCATAGAGTTCAACCTCGAATATGGCGACCGCTTCGACGTGAAGAAACCCCGCCCCTACGACTACTTTAATATCCGCGCAGCCCTTAATCTTATCAACAGGCAGCCCTTCCTGTCGCAGCTCAATATTAAGGGGCGTCTGCTGGCCACGGAGCTTCACGACACCCGCCACACCCATGTGTCGCTCGGCATGTATCAGCATTTCGACTACTATGATTCCGACACCATCACATCGCTCGTGGCCAAATGTCCTTATAAGCTGGGTGTGCCTGCCTCGCTGGGCGGAGGGTTGCTATATCGCCATGTCATGAACTCGTTCTGCACTGTCGATGCCTATGCCCATGCCAATGCCATAATGCTGGGCGCCATCCTCTCGGACCACTATCAGCTCGACGAGCGCAACTATAATCTTGCGTCGGGATTTTCGGTAAAGGCCGGGACCCATTTCGTGTTCGGGCGCGACCGGCTCTCGATTTCCTTATCCAACGAGCTCTATCGCCTCTATACATGGAAGGGCTACCCGCCGGGCACCGATCTGCTCACCGCCGACTATCGCACCCTCAATGCCCAGGGCGACAAGAGCCGGGCCCTTTTTGGCGTGACCGAGCTGATGATTAATGTCCAGATCTGGAAAAAACTCTACTTTTCCATCGGTGTCAATCATTATTTCCGCAACACGGTGTATCGCGACTATCCCGACATTTCATCATGGTCTATCGCCGAGCGGATGATGCTGACTTGGAAAGTATAGCAAAGCATTATCTACCAACTTTTTGCAATGATTTTTTGAGCCTCGTCCGCAACTTTGGAGTTTCGGTCTATTGTTAAAGGATATTAAAATAATGCATTTTCTTGGTAAAATATTTGGTGGGGGA
>CAYWWE010000172.1:0-3870 GCA_964461785.1 uncultured Bacteroides sp. | reverse complement strand
ACCGCTAAGGAAAATTTCGTATCTTTGCAGACCGTAACCTTAAGTCTCATTTTCAATAGACTATTCCATGAAGCATTATTTTCTCACAAAATTACTGATCGTTTCATTACTGCTTGTTCTGGCAAAGGTCAGTGCTATTGCAACTGTCCATGTTTTCACTGTCGACGGCTTTTCTGGTTATAAGGGGTCTGCCACTGATATTACCCTCATTAAGGGTCCGTATTTTATGGGTCAGACCTACACGGTAAATGATGGAGTAAGTATTGTGTTTGAGCAAAACGGTAGCTCTAAGACAAACAAGTTTGTAACGGTTGACAGTCTTGTTTATGGCACATTATATCAGCGAAATATTATCAGGATTACTCCAGCAAGGGATGTCGCCGTGACAAAAGTCCGTATTGCTACGGTCAATGACTTGAGTGAGGGTTTTGTGGATAACGATGGCAAGTCGTTGTCAAGGACAGGTGGTGTCTACGAATGGACAGGCTCGGCCACATCTGCTCTGAAGTTGCGTGTCGTTTCGGATGATGCCAATAATAATCTTGGTTTTACTTATGTGGAGGTTACTTACGGGAGTGAGTTCGCACCAAATGATCCAAAGCCGGAAGATCCCAAGCCTGAAGATCCGAAACCCGGGGATCCTAAACCGGATGATCCTGCTACTCCCGAAAAGATCTCTCCCGTCGTTATCTCTCCGGCTGATGACTTTATATCTCCCCGTCAGGACATCTCGATTTCGTGTGCAACAAAGGATGCCGTCATATATTATACCACTGATGGCAGCCGACCCACCAAGGATTCAAAGAAATATCTGAGGCCTTTCAGGCTTTCTCTGGCAACCGGGTGTGATGTCAGGGCGATAGCTGTTTCCCCCGATGGACAGACTTCGGAGTCGAGGATGAGATATTATTTTGATATGGTCGCTACGATAGCCGATTTCTTCAAAAATGATTCGGAGGAATATGGTGTAGACCTTGATATGCCGCTTCAGGTTGTCTATAAAAATGGGCAGATGGCCTATCTGCTCGACACCTCGGCACCGGATCCGGATTATATGTGTGTCATCGACGGAAGTTCTTATCTGAGAGGTATCGCTGCAGGCCGCATTCTTTCTGGCGTGAATTGCATTGTGAGTTTTGACGGTGAAAACCGTGTCGGGCTGCTTGCAAAGAGGCCTGAGGTGGTAGGGACAGAAGATCTTCCTGCTCCAGACACCGTCCGGCTCGCCAATGTAGACGATAGCTATCTCAACAGATTTATTGCTCTGAAAGGCGCCATAGTCTCGCGCAGCGGCACTATTTCGCAAGGATCGTCGGTTGTCTTGCTTGACGATTGCTTCGGGATAGTCACACCCTCTCTGGCAAATGCAGACGCTGTTGTCACGGCCTTTGTGGCGCTCGGACGGAATGGTTCGATTGCACTCCGTCCGGTTTCGATCGAGCTTTCAGCAAATGATCCTGATCCGGTTATCCCAACCGACCCCGACAAGGAGGGGGAGGTGTGTGTGGTGAAGACTACCGTTGTCGGTGACGGAACGCTTGAAATCTTCCCGGGATGTAACAAACATACCCTGACTCCGGAAGGTGACCTGCTCGGCACCACTTTTTCGGTAGAGAAGAATTCGACCGTCTATCTCTATTTTCCGGACCAGAGCAAGTCGAGGGTGGCAAGTGTGGTAGCCGGCACGGTTGTCGTTGCCGGTGATGGCGATGAGTTTGTCGTCACTCCCTACGGCCCTATGCTTCCGCTTAAGGTGGCTTCCGATATGACGATCGTCGTTACCTTTGTCGCAGCAAGTGGTATAGAGCAGATCGTGTCTGATGACAATGCGGGCTCGTGGTATGACCTCTATGGGAGGCGCCTGCCGGGACGTCCGGCCGCTCCGGGTATATACATCTTCCGTGATGGGGAGAGGGCAGCCGTAGTGAGGATCGCAATGTGAGGTGTCATGAGTTCCGTCAGCCTCGCCTCGCGGTGAGAGGATGATTTTGTCAGATGAAAAAAAATTAGTAACTTTGCAGTTGGTTAGGATATCTGTATAAGCCTCATGCCGACTGATATCCATAGCCTTTTTGATATCCTCTGACAATGAAGAATAACAAAATCCTGTACATCTCGCAGGAAATCGCTCCTTATCTTGCCGAAACCCCTATGTCGGTTCTCGGCAAGCAGCTTCCTGTAAGTATGCAAGAACGTGGCTTTGAGGTTAGGACCTTTATGCCTAAATATGGTTGTATCAACGAGCGGCGCAATCAGCTTCATGAGGTGATCCGCCTTTCGGGTATGAACATCATCATTGATGACACCGATCATCCGCTCATTATCAAGGTTGCCACTCTCCAGCCTTCGCGAATGCAGGTTTACTTCATTGACTCCGACGATTATTTCAACTCAGGAAGCGGTGCCGCTGCTCCTCTTGAGATCGTGTCGATGCCCGAAGACAATCATGAGCGCCTGATCTTCTTTGTGCGCGGAGTGGTTGAGACTGTCAAGAAGCTCCGTTGGAATCCCGCTATCGTCCAGTGTATGGGTTGGATCACATCGCTCGCTCCCCTTTTCATGAAGCGTATGATGGCCGATGATCCTTCCTTTGCTTCCGCCAAGGTTGTCTATACATTGCGCAGCGAAGGGTTCGACGGCACACTCGATCCCTCTTTCCTCTCCCTCCTTGCCGAGGACTTCCCGGAGGCCGATCTCGAAGTGCTCGGAAAGGAGCCCGTGACAGTCAACGATCTCCATCGCATTGCCATCGCCTATGCCGATGCAATCGTTGAGGGCGATGACAAGGTTGATCCGTCAGTTGTGGAATATGCTCGCTCGACCGGTAAGCCTTTCGTGGCATATAATCCCGACGCTCAGGCTTTCACCGAGTCAATCCATGAAATGTATAACTCTCTTCTCGGCGAGGACGAAGAAAATTGATCATCCCTCACCCATCTTCGCCCCGTTAAGTCTCTCCAACCACCCCTTCATTTAGCAAACAATGAACTTCATTCCGTCGAAAAAGCAAGCCATCCTACTGTTTCGCTTTTTTCTGACTCTGGCTGCTCTGCCGCTGGCCTTCGCAGCTTGCAATGACGAACTGTCCACCATCGGATCGTCGCTCGTCACCGATAAAAGTGATGTGGTCAACGACAGCGTCTTCACTGTCACCGGTAAGTCCGTCCCGACCGGAGCTCTCCGGGCCCGCTCCCTCTCTCAGCTCATCGGCTCAATTCAGGCCCGTCGTTACGGAGCGCTTTCGAGCGACTATGTGTCGCAGCTCATGCCTACAGCAGAGTTCGACACCACCGGCGTCACTCCTGATATGGTAGACTCCGTTGCCCTGATGCTTCGCTTCTATGCCCACCGCATTACGGGCGACTCCATGATTCCGATGGGTGTTAATGTCTTTACACTCACCCGCCAGTTGCCCGAAGTGCTGACCAGCTCCTTCAATCCCGAGGGCTACTACGACCCCTCGCAGCCTCTCACCTCGGCCGTTTATGCCTCGAATCTCCTTTATTCCGACTCGCTGGAAAAGATAGACGTCCATGTGATTGACGCGAAGCTCCCCATCGAGGTGGGACAGGAGTTCGTGAGACGATATCGCGAGACACCCGAGCTGTTCAAGTCGCCGGCACAGTTTGCCGAGCTTGTTCCGGGCATCTATGTGGCCAACTCTTTCGGGTCGGGACGCGTGACCAACATCTTCAATACCCGTGTCGTGCTCTACTACCACGCCAAGTCCAAATATTCCACATCGAGTGGCGATCGCGACACAACCATCTATCACACCGACATCATCGCCGCCTCGACCCCCGAGGTGCTTACCAACAACAATCTCCGCTTCAATATCGATCCTGAGCTTAAGACCATGTCGGAGACAGA
>CAYWWE010000171.1:0-3883 GCA_964461785.1 uncultured Bacteroides sp. | reverse complement strand
TTTTTACGAAGAAGGCCGGTAGCCGGATGAGGGCTATCGGTCTTCTTCGTGTATGGAGTCGGGCTCCGCTGATCAGTAGAGGAGGGTGCCGGAGATGCACCAGTAGCTGTTGCTACCGCCCGCGGGAGCGCCCTGAGGGATAGCGACGGTGATCTCGTGCCGACCGGCCGGGAGATTGCCTAAATAGATATAGTCGGGATTAGTCACTGTGGCCGGGCACCAGTTGGAGCGGCTCAGATCCGACGAGCTCAGGCCGTTGGAGAAATTGCCCGAGCAGGGATTCCAGTTGCGGTAGGTGCCGCAGTCCTCGCGCCAGGGGATAAACGATATCACCTTATCGCCGTCAAGAAGGATGGTGTTGACTTTCTGGTTAAACTCGTCGCCGCCGCCCCAGCCGCCGTGGCCGGTGGTGGTATAGAGAAGATAAGCGTTCTCAACCGGCTGGTCAAGAGTAAACTCGACGGTGAGGGAATCGTTGAGCATGAACACGGGATAGGGCTGACCGGCTTGTTCGAGATAGTTGACGGTGTTGAAGAGCGGCATGGCGTGGAACTGCTTGCGTTCGCCCGTGGGATAATACTTGAGGTTGAGCGACACCTTGTGGCCCTTACCGTCCCAATTGCCTATATACGCGCCTACCCACTGCTCGCCGCTGAGATGATCGGCCAGATTAGTGATCTCGCTCTTATACAGCACGGAATCGACCCACTCCTGGCCGGGAACTACATTGTGGTTGTAGGCCCTGACGCCAAACCCGGTGAAGAAGCGCATCAGCTCGACCGGCACCTCATAGTCCGGTGTCGACACCAGGCCATGATAGGTAGTGCTGTCGGAGGCCATGAAGCCGGGCACCGACTTAAGATCGCGCAGAGCGTCGATAAACGACTGCTTGCGGTCGGTGGGGATTACGAAAACGGAACCGGTGCGGTCGTAGGCATCGCCGTCGGAATACTGCACCACTTCGGCAAATATATCGCGTCCGGCCACCTCGGCTGAGTCGGGGAGCTGCACCTTGCGGATGATGATGGTGCCACCACCAACATTGTAGATCTCTCCGTCGGCCAGAGTGTCGGGGATCTTGGCGCCCGAGAAGTTGATGCGCTGCTGGTCAAACACCGGCACGCGTATCACTCCGCTCTGATTGATCGTGTAGAGATATTCGGGATCGGTGAGCTGGGTGCCCCACGATGACGGGAACAGATCGCGCGGCTCGCGGAAGCCACTGATCGACACGGCCTCCTGAACGGTGTCGCCGTTGCGCACCACCTTGAGCACCAAGCCTGAGGGGACACCTACGTTGGGCTGTGGAGTGCCGCGAAACGGGAGCTCGGTCGTGTACCACACCTCGATCGTGTTGGAGTTGATCGAAGTGCGCGCAACCGTGCAGTTCATCCCGAGGATCTTCTCCTCGCGCTGCGGCGTGAAGCCATTGTCGGGTGTAAACTCCTTGACCGACGAGATCTCGGCGCCGTCGGGGAGGGTGGCGGCCTTATACCACTTGTCGGTCGAATAGTCGATATAGGTGGTCTGCACCAGCGATCCGGCCTGAGGCTTCTCCCCTTCGGGATAGAGTGTGGAGATCTCGGCCTGATCGCCGCACACTGTCATCATGGCCCGCACAGGCGACACACGGCCCTTGAACGACGACTCGTAGATCACTTCGATGCCCTTGTCCTTGCGGAGCTTCTTGGGATAGTTCTGAGCCTGGACCGATACTACGGCCACACAGCTTATAATGGCAGCCACAAGGCCGGCCACGATTCTTTTCATGGTGGGAAAGGGGGGATTAATTGGTTATTTGCCAACAAAGATAAGCATTTTCTTCTGATCTCCGCCATCCCGCCGTCATGAAAAAAGCCGTGGCACCACACCTACACACTCTGCCGCAGGCGTTGCTGGCGGCGCACCATGCTCCTGAGGGTGCGTCTGACAGTCCTCCACTTGGGGAAGATGGCCTGCGGACGCACATATCCGTAGCTCACCAGTATCACCGTGAGCGCCACAAGGGCCGCTATGAGCAGCCACCCGTAGATCTCCTTCATCGACACGACAAGCGCCTGGAGCTGAACCATGCCATAAAGCTGCCCGGCGGGGATACGCACAGCAAGCGGGTTGGTTGCGGTCAGAGCGCTGCCTATCAGCGCTGCGTTTTTGGCAACGGTATGGCTCAGGAGCTCGCCGATGAGTGCCGGGCCGAGGGTGGCGCCCATCACTGCTCCAGTGAAGCCGTTGATGGTCAGCGCCTGCGGAAACACCTGAAACGGCAGTCCGCTCTGAACGATCGAGGTCAGGAACACAATCGAGATAATGACCGAGGCCGCCCCTCTGAAAAACAGCGGGATAAAGAGCATCTCCTTCTCCACGCCATAGTCGATGAGAAAATAGAAATAGGCAAGATAGACGATGGCCAGGGCAAAACCAATGGCTGTCATGGTCTTATACCGCCACTTACGCAGCGCAAACGTAAAGTAGGTAAAAGCACATCCGGCCACGATGCCGGCGAATACATACCAGTTGAGATCGATCAGATTGGTCTCGTCAAAGCCAAGGATGGCAGCGGCATAAGAGTGCTCGAACACATGCTCGGTGGCCAGCAGCGTAAAGAAAACCAGATAGACCAGCGTGGCCCTGATCACATTGCGGTTGGTCATTGCACGGAACGAGATATAGGGATGGTGGAGAAACGATGCCCTCCACAGGTTGACCGCCAGACAGCCGAGCCCGAGGAGAGTGGCGGTGCGGATCTCGGGCGCCTCCCACCAGTCATAGAAGTTGCCGTAGACACACACGAAAGTAAACGACAGCATGAAGCCGGCCCATATCACAGCGCCGATCCAGTCGATGCCGAGCAGAGGGATAAACATGGGCCCTCTCACCGGCCTGACAAGGATCAGCACCATGAGCATCATCAGCGCCAGCAGACCCGTCATGATCCACTGCATATATTCCCACTGCAGATTGAAGGCGGTGTAGACCGTGGCTATTCCACAGAGCTGGATCACACTGTCCACCACAAGGTAGACATAGCAGAAAAATACCGACATATCCCTCACCGGGGTGAGCCACAGCTGGATGGTCGAGTTGCAGGCCAGAGTGGCCTGCATCCTGAACCATCCCGCAACGAGGCAGGTCAGCACAAGCACCACCACCGACTGCGTCGACGCGCATATCAGATTGGCTGCAATAAGCACAATGCCCGCGGCCAGCAGCTGCACACGGTTGGAAAACCTGAACTTGATGCGGAACATCACGGCAAAGTTGACCGACATGCCTATCAGCGAGGCATAGCCGGCCATCAGGATATCCTCCTGCATCAGAGCCGTAGTGCCCACCATGTCAGTCACCGCCGCCAGATACACTCCGCCCGAAAACTGGATGATCAGAACGAAGAAGATAAACAGCCAAGGCTTAAGCCGGCGCGGTACATAGTCGGGCACGTCGGGGATGTCAAACGGGCCCGGGGGTGAATTCCAGTCAGACATGGTCAGTATTTCACCTCACACTCCACATTCATACCCGCTCTCAGGCGCTCCATATCCTCACGGCTGTTGTCGGCCGCGAAGCCGATCCTTACCGGGACGCGCTGGCGCACCTTGACGAAGTTGCCAGCCGAATTGTCCTGAGGCAGGAGCGACAGCGATGCACCGGTGGCCTTGGAGATTGACTCCACCACGCCGCGAAACTTCACCCCGGGTATGGCATCGACCTTGATCTCCACCTCGCTTCCGGGAGCGATATGCCGGAGCTGGGTCTCCTTGTAGTTGGCGGTGACCCACACATCGCCAGAGTCGACAATGTCGAGAAGCGTCTGGCCCGGTTGCACGAGCTGACCCACCTGAATCTCCTTGCGCGAAGTATAACCGTCGCAGGGAGCCACGATCAC
>CAYWWE010000170.1:0-3950 GCA_964461785.1 uncultured Bacteroides sp. | reverse complement strand
TGGTGAAAATGAAGTAAATTTGCACGTTAAAAATCCAATCCGACCCCTCTCCTGTCTCTCTATCACCTGACGATTTGAAAAATATCGCTATACTGGGATCGACCGGATCAATCGGCACCCAGACAATCGACATCATACGCAACCACCCAGATCTTTTCCGGGCCACTGTGCTCACAGCCGGCTCTAACGTTGATCTGCTTATAAAGCAGGCCCGCGAGCTGAGACCCGCGCTTGCCGTCATAGCCGACACCACTCTCTACGTCCGACTGCATGAAGCGCTGTCGCCCCTCGGCATCGAGACGGCAGCCGGCGCCGACGCCATAGCCGACGCCATGACCCGCAATGACGTGGACATGGTCGTGACGGCCACCGTTGGCTATTCGGGCCTCATTCCCACACTGCGGGCCATCGAAGCCGGAAAGGATATTGCACTGGCCAACAAGGAAACCCTCGTGGCTGCGGGCGAGCTCGTCACCGCGCGCCTTGCCACCTCTAAGTCGCGCATCATCCCTGTCGACTCCGAACACTCGGCCATCTACCAATGTCTGCGCGGCGAGCTCGACTCTGAAGTCGAAAGGCTCATCATCACTGCATCGGGCGGCCCATTCCGCTCATTCACGCCGGAGCAGCTCGCAACAGTCACTGCTGCCGAGGCTCTCCGCCACCCCAACTGGGTGATGGGGGCAAAAATCACCATCGACTCGGCCACTATGATAAACAAGGCATTCGAGATCATCGAGGCTCACTGGCTCTTTGATATTCCCGCCGAACGGATCACCCCGGTTGTCCACCCGCAGTCGATAGTCCACTCGATGGTGGAGTTTTCAGACGGAGCTATCAAAGCCCAGCTCGGAGCGCCCGACATGCATCTGCCGATTGCCTACGCTCTGTCTGACACAATGCGGTTTCACCACTGCCGGTCGCTGAGCCTGTCGGAAATGAGCCGACTCGATTTCATCGCGCCCGACTACGACCGCTTCCCCTGTCTCACTCTGGCCTACCGCGCTTTGGCCGAAGGAGGCACTACCGCTTGCGCCATCAACGCTGCCAACGAGATAGCCAACGAAGCCTTCCGCCGCGGACACATTTCCTTCCCCGACATCTACCGGACGATAGCCGGCACACTCGACCGGATGGAACGAATCGAGCATCCTACGCTCGACGACTATGTGGCCACCAACCAACGCGCACGCGCCATTGCCTCCGAAGCCATCAGCCGTTGCTATTGCAGCTGATCAAGCCAGTCACTAATCTATAACTCAAAAATATCCTCCCCCCTTGGAGACTTTTCTTTTTAAAGCACTTCAGCTCGTAGCGGCGCTCTCGCTGCTCGTCCTCGTTCACGAACTCGGACACTATGTGTTCGCCCGAATATTCAAGATCCGTGTAGAGCGGTTCTACCTGTTCTTCAACCCGTGGTTTTCGTTGATTCAGTATGATCCGGCCCGCGGCACTCTCCGCTTCATCACCTCCGACAAAGAAGACGGCAAGCAGCATCAACTCGCCACCATCCGCGTGGGGCGCGACCTGACGGAGTCTGGCAAGCCGATCCCGGCATGGCGCCAGACCATCTACGGCCTGGGATGGCTCCCGCTCGGCGGCTACTGCAAGATAGCCGGTATGATCGACGAGACAACCTCAAAGGATCAGCTCTCGGAGGTGCCTCAGGACTGGGAATTCCGCTCGCGCCCGGCCTATCAGCGTCTGCTGGTCATGATAGGCGGTGTGCTTTTCAACTTCATCGCGGCCGTGATCATCTACATCGGCATGGCATGGCACTGGGGCGAACAGTATATCCCCTTCGACAATGCCTACGAGGGTTTTGACTTTGTTCCGGCCGCATTGGATGCCGGTTTTAAAACCGGCGACATCCCTCTCACTGCCGACGGCAAGAAGCTCGACGCTTCCGACTCCGACTGGATGCTTGCTCTCGCCGAGGCCAAAGAGGTTTCGGTGCTCCGCAACCACACAGACACCGTCACTATCTCCCTGCCCGAAGATTTCATTTTCCGCATCAATGAGGCGGGGGGATTCCTTGCCTACCGCCTGCCGGCGGTTGTGGCCGCGCTCGTTCCGGGCGAACCGGCTGCCAAAGCCGGCCTTCAGGTCGGCGACCGCATTGTTGCCGTCGACACCATGTCAACCCCGGCTTACACCGAACTGATGCCGGCTCTCCAGGCCTGCGCAGGTCGGGAGACCGACATAACGGTAGAGCGCGCCGGTACGCGCCTGACCCTGCGCGCCGTGCCTACCGAAGGGGGTAAACTCGGCTTCCAGCTCACCCCGCTCACCGATGTCTACCCTTCTGTGACCAAAAACTACGGATTCTTCGGATCGATTCCCCGCGGCGTAGGTCTCGGCACCACCACACTCGCCAACTATGTAGGCTCGCTTCGCCACGTCTTCTCGCGCGAGGGCGCCCAAAGCATCGGCGGCTTCGGAGCCATAGGCAATATGTTTCCCGAAAAATGGAGCTGGTATGGCTTCTGGAGCATCACGGCATTCCTCTCCCTGGCCCTTGCCTTCATGAACATCATTCCTATCCCGGCGCTCGACGGCGGTCATGTGCTGTTCCTGATCTGGGAGATGGTCACCCGCCGCAAACCCTCCGAAAAGGTTCTCGAGATGGCTCAGTATGCCGGCATGATGTTCCTATTCGCCCTGCTTCTCTATGCCAACGGCATGGATCTCTTCCGCGCTTTCTTCAAATAATATATCCGTAAATAAAACAATTAATCCGCATCCACACCAATGTCTACCGCTATCCCTGTCCTCACCCTCCGCCGGGGCAAAGAAGAAAGTCTCCTCCGTTTCCATCCGTGGGTTTTCTCCGGAGCCATCGCCACCGACACCTCCGGACTCGACGAGGGCGCCACAGTGAAGATAGTCGCAGCCGACGGGACGGTGCTCGGTGTAGGTCACTACCAGATCGGGAGCATAGCAGTCCGCCTGCTTGCCATGGGTGCGGAAGCCGAGGCACTCGGCAATGACGGCTTCGACGAGGCCTTCTATGTGAGCCGCCTCACCGAGGCTTTCAGGCTGCGCAAGACCTTAGGATTGATCCGTGCCGACAACAATGCCTACCGTCTTGTCCACGGCGAGGGCGACTTTCTGCCCGGTCTGATCGTCGACATCTATGGCGACACGGCGGTGGTGCAGGCTCATTCGGTGGGTATGCACTATGCCCGCAACATCATAGCCGACGCACTCACGTCGCTCCCCGATCTCGCCATTGCAAACGTATATTACAAGAGCGAGACCACCCTCCCCTTCAAGGCGCAGCTCGATCCGGTCAACGACTATATCCTCGGTTCATATTCAGGCAACGAAGCGCTCGAAAACGGACTCCGCTTTCACATCGACTGGCTGCGCGGCCAGAAGACCGGCTTCTTTGTCGATCAGCGCGACAACCGCGCACTGCTTGAGCGGTTTGCCCGCGGACGCCGTGTGCTCAACATGTTCTGCTACACGGGTGGCTTTTCGGTCTATGCCATGCGCGGACAGGCGCGGCAGGTTGTGTCGGTCGACTCATCGGCCAAGGCGATAGCTCTGACCGAAGCAAACGTGAGCCTCAACTTCCCCGGCGACACCCGCCATGAGGCGGTGGCCGTCGATGCATTCCGCTATCTCGCCGATATGGAGCCCGGCGCTTTCGACCTCATCATCCTTGATCCTCCTGCGTTTGCCAAGCACCGCGGTGCCATCCGCAACGCCCTGCGCGGCTATCAGCGCCTCAATGCGGCCGCCATGGAAAAGATCGCTCCTGGAAGCATCCTCTTCACCTTCTCCTGCTCTCAGGCCATAACCCGCGAGCAGTTCCGCCTGGCAGTGTTCTCAGCAGCCGCACAGACCGGCCGGCGCGTGCGCATCCTCCATCAGCTCACCCAACCGGCCGACCATCCGGTCAACATCTACCACCCCGAAGGCGAATACCTCAAAGGCCTTGTGCT
>CAYWWE010000169.1:0-4096 GCA_964461785.1 uncultured Bacteroides sp. | reverse complement strand
AGTCGCCGTCGTTCTGATAGTCCTTGGCGGCGTTGATACCGCCCTGGGCTGCGATGGAGTGTGCGCGGCGGGGCGAGTCCTGGATGCAGAAATTATATACGTTGAAGCCAAGCTCGCCGAGAGTGGAGGCTGCGGATGCGCCTGCCAGACCGGTGCCCACGACGATCACGTCGAGGTTGCGCTTGTTGGCCGGGTTGACGAGCTTCTGGTGGGCCTTGTAGTTGGTCCACTTTTCAGCGATGGGACCTTCAGGAATCTTCGAGTCTATCTGAAATTCAGGGAGCTTCGATGATTCGATGTCGGCATAATCCTTCATGATGGGGGTAGAGTCGATCATACCCTCGAGTTTCTTAAGATCTTCCATTAGTGATGGGTGGGTGAAGGGGTTATAGAGACTTTAGGGTAATGAACTCAGTGTTTGTCGCAGTTAGCGTGGTTGCCGTCGCAATCGGCGTGATTGCCGTCGCAGTTTTCATGGTTGCCGTCGCAGTCCTTGTGATCGCAGTCCTTATGATCGCAATCGGCGTGATTGCCGTCGCAGTTGTCGTGGTTGGCGCCTTTCTTGCAGTCGGCGGGAGTGCCGTCGCAGTCGTTGCAGTTGTCGTCGCACACAATGGGAGTGTCTATGCCGAGATCAAGAGCGGAGTGGGCGAGCTCGTTGTTGAACTCCATATACTGCTCCTGAAGTGCCGGGCAAGTGCGATAGACATCACGGTTGGCCTGAACGGTAAACACGATGGCCTGGGCGATGAAGAGAGCCACGACGATGGTGGTCCACCAGCAGCCGATGCACTTGAGGCGGGGAAGCCAGGTGTCATTGTCCCATCCGGCGGTCTGGAACATCGACCAGAAGCCGTGGTTCATGTGGAACCAGAGAGCGATGAAGCCGATGATGTAGACAACGGGAGTCCACCACTGGCTGAAAGCGATCTGAAGGAACATGGTGCCGCTCTGGGGCGCGATGATCTGCCCGTCTTCAACCACGGGGCAGTGGAGGATCTCGGCGAGCTGCATCTTGGCCCAGAACTGGATGAGGTGCACCACGAGGAATGCAACCACCACGATGCCGAGCACGAGCATGTTCTTCGACGCCCACTCAACCTGCTTGGGGGTGGAGGTGACGGCGTAGCGGTCTGTACCGCGGGCGCGACGGTTCTGCACCGTCAGCCACAGGGCATAGATGATGTGGATCACGAAAAGGGCAGCCAGACCGATGGATGCGATGAGGGCATACCAGTTGGCACCAAGGAAGGCACAGATGGCGTTGTAGGCCGCGGGCCAGAAGAGGGCTACACCGTTCATCACAGCATGGAAGGTGACAAACAGCACGAGGCACACTCCGGTAATGGCCATAATGAGCTTACGTCCGATGGATGAGCTTTTTAACCACATGATGGGAATGGATTTGGTATTGTATGAAGGTTAAGTTAGTTGCGGATCGAAATTTCCTTTCGGCAAAGTTAAGGATTATTAACCATCCTGCAAAATCTTTTACCAAAAAGTGATGACACGGATGAGATTCGGTGTCAGTCCGTAAAAAAATGACTATTTTTGCATCGGATCCGGCTATCCGGCGTTTACTTTAAGCTATCAATCATCTTACCAAATACCTTTGAAATGAAAAGACTGTTTACGGTCATGACGGGATTGTGCGTGGCCGCTACCGCCGCTTTCGCTGCGGGTAGCACCCCTCAGGCAACACCTCCGTCAAATCCCTATGAGCTCGCCGAGCGCTTCTCGGGCAGCAAGCTCGACAACATGCTCTTCTCGACCACGGTTGACCCCCACTGGTTCAAGAGCGGCGATAAATTCTGGTATTCATACAAGACCGGCGAGGGCACACGCTGGTATGTGGTCGATCCCGCCACACGCAGCAAGCGCGAGCTCTGGGATCATGACCGCATGGCCGCCCAGCTCACCGAAATCGTGCGCGATCCTTATATCGCCGCCCAGCTCCCCATCCGCAATCTCGATGTCGAGCCCGACGGACACACGTTTACATTCGAAGTGGTGTCGAGTCAGGACGCTCCCAAGAAGAGCACGGCCGGTCTCGACTCGGTGGCAGCAAAAAAAGTGAAGCAGCCCAAAAGGGGCGAGAAAGAGGTGTTTTATTTCTCCTACGACATGAACACCGGCGCCCTGACCCACCTAAAGGATAAGGAGAAGGAGACCAAGGAGCTCCGCTGGGCTTCAGTGTCGCCCGACGGCAAGACCGTGGTCTACGCCAAGGATCTCAACCTCTACCGCATGAGCCGCGAGGACTATGAGAAGCTGAAGAAGGACGACAAGGACACCACCGTGACCGATATCCAGCTCACCACCGACGGAGTGATGGACTTCGGATATGGTCTCAGCCGCAACTACCTCAACACCGACACCATCCTCGACGGCAAGCGGAAGGGCGTGTGGGGATACTGGAGCCCGGACTCACGCTATTTCGTGACCGAGCTCACCGACAACCGCGCCGTCAAGCCCCTCTGGGTCATCAACAGCGTTGCCGAGCCGCGTCCTACCCTCGAGACATATAAGTATCAGATGCCCGGCGAAATGGAGGCTCCCGAGGAGCATCTCTATATTTTCGACATGAGCAACAACTCGCGCAAGGAGATAAACACGTCGAAGTTCAAGAACCAGACCCTCTCGGTGGCCGGACGCCCCAGAGAGCAGAAGCAGCGCTCGATGCATGATGTGCCCTCGATCTGGCTCGGCGACAACAACCGCTTCTTCGTCACCCGCTCGAGCCGCGACCTCCATCGCATCGATATCTGCTCCTATACAGTGGGCGAAGACACCATCGTGCCCATTATCGAAGAGCGCATGAACACCTATCAGGAGGTGCGCCCCCTCGCTTCGGTCAACGACGGCAAGGAGCTCATACAGTGGAGCGAGCGCGACGGCTGGGCTCATCTCTATCTCTACGATGACAAGGGCAACCTCAAGCGCCGCCTCACCGAAGGCCCCTGGCACGTTCACCAGATCCTCAACGTCGATCCCCGCACACGCCGCGTCTATTTCACCGGCATGGGTCGCGAGGCAGGCGAGAACCCCTATTATCAGCATCTCTACAGCGTGAGCCTCGACGGCGGCCCCGTGAAGCAGCTCGACAAGGGCGATTCGTTCCACAGCCCCATCATGGATGATGCCGCACATTATTTCGTTGACAACTTCTCGCGCGTCGACAACATCCCCGAGACCGCACTCTACGACGCATCAGGCAACAAGATCATGACCCTCGAGCGCGCCGACTTCTCGCAGCTTCTGGCCAATGGCTACAAGTTCCCCGAAGTGTTTAAGGTCAAGGCAGCCGACGGCGTGACCGATCTCTGGGGCACGATGTACAAGCCTTTCGATTTCGACTCCACAAAGGTCTATCCCATAATCGACTATGTCTATCCCGGCCCTCAGGTGGAGGCCACCAACTATCCCTTCACCCGCATGAGCGTCCGCACCGACCGTCTGGCTCAGGCCGGATTTATCGTCATCACCGTGGGCAACCGCGGCGGCCACCCCAACCGCTCCAAGTGGTATCATAACTATGGCTACGGCAACCTGCGCGACTATGGCCTGGCCGACCAGAAAGCCGCCATCGAGCAGCTCGCCGCCAAATATCCCTACATCGACATCAACCGTGTGGGCATCCACGGACACTCGGGCGGCGGTTTCATGTCAACCGCGGCCATCCTCCAGTATCCCGACTTCTTCAAGGTAGCCGTTTCGTGTGCCGGCAACCACGACAACCGCATCTACAACCGCTGGTGGAGCGAGACCCATCACGGTGTGAAGGAGAAAGTGAGCGAGAAGGGCGACACCACCTTTGACTATCACATCAAGACCAACCCCGAGATTGCCCGCAACCTCAAGGGTCATCTGATGCTCGTCCACGGTGACATCGACAACAACGTACACCCGGGCAACTCGATCCGTGTGGCCGACGCGCTGATCCGCGCCAACAAGCGCTTCGATTTCCTCCTGCTCCCCACCCAGCGCCACGGTTTCGGCAACATGAACGAATACTTCTACTGGCGTCTGGTCGACTACTTCACCGACTATCTCCTCAACGGTCGTGAGACGCAGGTCGACATCCCCAACAGATAAC
>CAYWWE010000168.1:0-4102 GCA_964461785.1 uncultured Bacteroides sp. | reverse complement strand
CGCAGCACTCGCACCTGAAACGAGCGCGTCTACCATTCCGCCACCTGGGCATTGTCTCAATATGTGGTGCATTACCCTCGTTTGGGCTTTGCGAATGCAAAAGTAATACTTTTTTTGTTGTCTGCCAAGTGGCGGAAGGCTTTTTTTCGGTCTAAGCCTATTTTTTTTGGGTTTTGTCAGGCGGTGGCGATGAGGTAGGCGGTGTAGCCGATGTAGACTGCCACCAGGAGGGCGCCTTCGACACGGGTGATGACCCGGCGACCACCCCAGCGGGCGGTGATGTAGAAGAGAAGCGAGGCGATGGTGAGGACGAGCAGGTCGACGTTGCCGATCGATCCGAACTGAAGCGGTCGAACCGCGCCTGCCGTGCCGCAGACGAAGAAGATGTTGAAGATGTTGGATCCTATGACGTTGCCGATGGCAAGATCGCTCTTTCCCTTGGTGGCGGCAACGACAGATGTGGCGAGCTCGGGGAGGGATGTGCCGATGGCTACTATGGTGAGGCCGATGATGGCCTCGCTTACGCCCATGCTTTTGGCGATGGCCGAGGCACCGTCGACAAACAGGTCGCCACCCCAGACGAGAAGAGCCAATCCGCCTACGATCCAAACAGAAGCCTTGACCATATTCATAGGTTTTTCCTCAACCACCGGCCGGGGATCCTGCGGGTTCTCCGGTTGCTTCCGGGCCTGGCTGAAAGTGTAGTGCATGAAGATGGCGAAGAAAAGGAGCAGGAGAATGGCATTGACGCGCGAGACTTCGGCGCCACCAGTTGCTCCGTCGAGAAGCACGCCGTTGCCGATAGCAAGGAGCGCGAGGGCGGCCAGCAGGTTGAGCGGCAGCTCGTTGTTCATCGTCGAATCGCCTATGCGGATGGGGCGCACAAGAGCAACCACTCCGATGATGATAAGGATGTTGAAGATGTTGGAACCCACTACATTGCCGATGGCGAGCTCGGTCGATCCTTTGGCTGCGGACATGACCGAGATGACCAGCTCGGGGGTGGAGGTACCGAACGCTACAATGGTCAGGCCGATAACGAGTTCGCTCACGCCCCAGCGGCGTGCCACTCCGGCCGAGCCGTCGGTGAGAGCATTGGCTCCGATCAGGATCATGGCCAGGCCTCCGACGAGAAAAAGGATATTGAGCAACATAAGCAGTGAGATAAGAAAACGGGGACAACGGAATCCCTCCGCAAAGTTACATCTTTTTTAACTCACAACAAATAGGCCCGGCAACGTGTGAGATTGCGGCTTTTTTGCTAACTTTGCGGCGCAGAGCGCCGGACGGCTCCCGCCTCTCCCCTGCCCTGCAGCGACACAAAGTCAAAAATAATAGTTAGAAAATATATGTCACAGAAAGCGCTTCTCATGATCCTGGACGGGTGGGGCATCGGCAACCACTCCAAAGGCGATGTAATCTACTCGACTCCCACTCCCTACTGGGATTCACTTCTCGCAACCTATCCCCACTCGCAGCTTCAGGCTTCGGGCGAAAACGTCGGGTTGCCCGACGGCCAGATGGGCAACTCCGAGGTAGGCCACCTGAACATCGGTGCCGGCCGCGTTGTGTATCAGGATCTTGTCAAGATCAACAAAGCCATCCGCGAAGGTTCGATCATGGACAATCCCGAGATCAAGAGCGCCTTTTCATACGCCAAGGAGAACGGCAAGGCAATCCATTTCATGGGTCTGACCTCCGACGGCGGTGTGCACTCATCGCTCGACCATCTGTTTGCCCTCTGCGACATAGCCAAGGCCTACGGATTGGAGAAAGTCTACATCCACTGCTTCATGGACGGCCGCGACACCGATCCCCGCTCAGGCAAGGGCTTTATCGAGCAGCTCGAAGCCCACTGCGCCAAGAGCGCGGGCAAGATAGCGTCGATCATAGGCCGCTACTATGCCATGGACCGCGACAAGCGCTGGGAGCGCGTCAAGATAGCCTACGACCTCCTTGTCAACGGCGAGGGGACTCAGGCCACGGATATGGCCGCTGCCGTTCAGGCCAGCTATGATGCCGATGTTACCGACGAGTTTATCAAGCCGATCAACAACTCAACCGTCGACGGCACGATCAAGGAGGGAGACGCAGTGATCTCCTTCAACTACCGCAACGACCGAGCCAAAGAGCTCACCACCGTCCTGACCCAGCACGATATGCCGGAAGCCGGGATGCACACCATCCCCAACCTCCAGTATTACTGCATGACCCCCTACGACGCATCGTTCACCGGTGTGCACATCCTCTTTGACAAGGAGAATGTAGACAACACCCTCGGCCAATATCTCTCGAGCCTCGACAAGAAGCAGCTCCATATCGCCGAGACCGAGAAGTATGCCCATGTAACCTTCTTCTTCAACGGAGGCCGCGAAGAACCCTACGAAGGTGAAGACCGCATCCTCGTTGCATCGCCCAAGGTTGCCACTTACGATCTCCAGCCCGAGATGAGCGCCTACGAAGTGAAAGACAAGCTCGTCGAGGCCATCCGCTCGCAGGAATATGACTTCATCGTCGTAAACTATGCCAACGGCGACATGGTGGGTCACACGGGAGTATACGAGGCCATCGAGAAAGCGGTGAAGGCCGTTGACGAATGTGTCCGCGACACTGTGGAGGCCGCCAAAGCCGCCGGTTATGAAACCATCATTATCGCAGACCACGGCAACGCCGACAACGCCATCAACCCCGACGGCACCCCCAACACGGCCCACTCCCTCAACCCCGTGCCCTGCATCTATGTGACCGAGCGCAAGGATGCCCATGTGGCTGACGGTCGTCTGGCCGATGTCGCTCCCACGATGCTCAAGATCATGGGCATACCGCAGCCCAAGGAGATGACCGGCCACGCACTCATCGACTGATCTCTTTTCTCATACCCTAACCTATTCCGGTCCGGATCGCCCATCACTACGGCGGTCCGGACTGCATTTTTTGGGGGGAGATTTGATACACCGGGTTACAACATCCGGTGCGCACGTGCGCGGGGAGAGGCCTTTTTTTGTCGGGGCTCTCCAGCCGGGCCTGAGGCGCGGCGGCACGCTATGTCAACGGTCTCGTTGCTGCGCTTTGGTGGCGGGGCAGCTCCGCCGTATCAGAGGATGGTTTCGGAAACGATCGGGGAGGGATATATCAACGGCATGATGGGGAGAGTTTCAGGTGGTGGCGGGATTGGGCAGAGGTCGGGGACGGCGAAGATCATTATGTCGCCTTCAGGGCCGGCGACGAGAGGGTAAGGCGGGGCGGCTGACTGTCGTGCAAAGGAGAGGCGGGGATGGAGGCGGGAATCGCCCACGATGATCAGAGCGGAGTCGTTGCCACGGAAGATGGCGGGGGCAATGGCACGGTAGAGCAGCGAATAGCGGTCGACACGATGACGGGTTCGGAGGCGGTCGGTATGGATTATGAGGGCGTAATGGTAGGTGAGACCCCGGAGGCGATTTAGTGAGCAGGGCGAATGGGAGGCGATGCTGATGAGAGAGGTGAGGGATGTTTTTTCGGCTCGTGAGAGTGTGGGATATTGCCAGACGTTGCGGACGATGGCATCGGCATGTCTGACGGTGGGCGCGATGATGGCGGCGGGGCGTTGGGTGTCGGGTGGGGAGAGGTGTTGCTGAAGCCAGCGGATGTAGAGCGGGAGGACGATGTCGGTGAGGATCCAGGGGTTTTTGATTGAGGGATAGCGTGCGAGGTCGATAAATGCGTGGACGAAGTGGAGGGTCTGGCGTTGGCGCTCAAGTCGGTCGAGGACGGGAGTGAAGCGGTCGACAATCGGGCAGAGGGGTCGCGCCCAGCGCCGGAAGCTGAAAGACCAATGGGCTGACGGGCGCGGGATGAGCTTACGGATTTTTGCGGGCTGGAATGATTGTTGGAGTGGCATTACGCGATAGCATTAGATTTTGGCGCAAAGTTAGGGCGTGGAATGAGGGGATGATATGCGAAATTGTCGCTTGGGATGGGAATTTTGGGAGTTATGGGAGGGTTGGGAGTTTTGGGGAGGCGAGGGTGTAATAACATCGCCTCTTCGAGGCTCTGCTTGAGATGGCGCATCTTCCCCCAGGCTCCGCTGCGCTCCGCCAGGGGCTAATACAATGTCGCCTCT
>CAYWWE010000167.1:0-4110 GCA_964461785.1 uncultured Bacteroides sp. | reverse complement strand
CATAGACGACCAGCTAACTGGCATGGCTGAATAACGCTCTTGTTTCCCAAGGAAAATGTAATTCTATTCAACCACATCTTTAAAATCCAACTTGGAGAAATTTACTCAAACAAAGATTTCGCTTATGAATGAGACTGGCCGGATGGAGCTTGGGCGCCCGATCTCCTACAGATCGAAGATTGACTGGTGGATTCCTGTCGTTGTCGTTGTCTCGGTGGCAGGCTGCATTGCCGGACCTGCGATGGAGGGGGAGTTACCGGTCGGGGTTCTGCTCGGGCTTGCAGTTGCGGCCATCGAGATCTTCATTTTTGCAGGAGTAAGATATCGGATAGATGGCAATAGGCTTGGAGTCAGGAATTTTTTCCGGTGGCGGTGGTATCCGATCGACCGTATCGCTGAGATAAGGCGCCAACGCGGCATCCTTTCGGCTCCGGCTCTGTCGTTTGACCGGCTCAGCATAACATTTACCGACAAGAATATCCTCAACAGCCCGATGCCGCTTGAGATTTCGCCGTCCGATCGCTCCGGCTTCATAGTCCGGATTCGAGCAGTCAACCCCGCTGTGACGGTCAGATAGAGTATAGAGGGCAAATAGCCTCATGTTTCCGAACAAGATTAGTTGAAAATGGATTTCCGGTTCTTTGCGCCCTGCGCCCGGTTGCGGGCATTTGTCCGATATTACTGGGTGCTGAAAACGGGGGAGAGTATTGAGGCTCTTACTTTCCCTATAGGATGCCCGCAGCTGATCTTCCACCGGATGGGGCGATTCACTATTCCCGATGCCGGGGGCGTGCAGCCGAGATTCACTATCAGCGGGCAGGTGAATTTTCCGGCTGTGATGCGATCGACCGGAGAGATTGAGACGATCGTGGCGGTTTTCTATCCTCATTCCCTCGCAACGATGTTTGATATTCCGGTTTCGGCCTTTTACAATCGTGAAATAGATGGATATGGTCTTGGCGATAAAAGTCTGTCCCGCCTTGCCGACAGGATCCTGAGCTCCGACAGCGTGGAGGAGGCCATAACGCTGCTTGAACAGTGGCTTATGGAGAGAATGAGTGAGGCCGGGGCTCTCAATTACAGCAGGGTAGGGGGAGCGATCAGGCAGATCATGAATGATAGGGTCGTGGGAACCGATGCTCTCGCATCCGAAGCGTGCCTTAGCCGACGGCAGTTTGAGAGAGTTTTTTTCAATTCGGTCGGGATGATGCCGAAGGAGTACACTAATATCGCCCGGTTTCAGAAATCGCTGTGGCTCATGCAGTGCGGGTGCCGCGATTTTGCCGACATCACATTCGCTTGCGGATATGCAGATCAATCGCATTTCATACGCGAGTGTCGCCGCTATGCGGGCTTGACACCGACAGCGCTGTTGAGATCTCAGCCGGTTTATTCCGATTTGTATGCGTCACCCATATAAATGTCGCATTTCTTCTATCGTGGCCGATGGCAGGGTTGTAACTTTGCCGAAAAAATGAAAGAGGTAAATGCTGCGGAGACGACGCGCGCATACGCTTTCGAGATGTGGATGAAGGCGCCGATGCCGATGGTGACTTTCTTCAAGACCCTCGATGTTACCCGCCTCCTGAAGATCAGCCGTAAGCGCGGGCTCAAATTCAATATGCTGATGTGCTGGTGTATAGGCCGGGCTGCCTCAAAGGTGAAGGTGTTTTTCATACTTCCGGTGGGGGAGAGGCTCTATCAGTTCGATACGATTGCGGTCAACACCATCGTCGCTAACCGCCGGGGCGAGGTGAGCTCGTGCGATGTGCCGTTTTCCGACAATCTCGCCACATTCAACGCCGATTACCTGCGGCTGACGCGCCTCGTGGCCGATAGCTGCGAGAACCATGACCTGACCGACAGCATGGTGATAGGCACCTCAGCGCTCGCGCAATTTGACATCGATGGGGCGGTGGGGATGTATAGCGGCGTGTTCAACAATCCGTTCATGATATGGGGGCGCTACAGGAAGCATCTGTTCCGCGCCATTCTGACCGTGTCGTTTCAGTTCCACCACACTCAGATGGACGGGGCCCACGCCGCCCGCTTCCTCGATCTGCTTCAACGGGAGATCCGCGGCCTGAGGGTATAATCGTAGGCGGAACAGTTTCGCGGAGCAGGGTGTTATAAGGTCGTCACACAATCTGCTTATTTATGTTCTACGATTTCATAGCATCTATTTTCCGCGATAATCCCGTAATCCCGATCTTCCTTACTATCGGACTGGGCTTTTGGCTCGGAGGGTTAAAATTCAAGTCATTCTCTTTGGGTCCCGTCACCGCTACCCTGATAGTGGGGGTGCTGATAGGACAGATGGATATACCGGTTTCCGACACTCTCAAATCGGTATCGTTCATGCTGTTTCTTTTCGCGATAGGCTATTCGGTGGGCCCTCAGTTTTTCCGTTCGCTCAAAGGCGATGGCCTCAAACAGATCGGGTTTGCCTGCATCGAGGTAGTGCTCTGCATCGCCACGGTAGCGATAGTGAGCCTCATCATGGGCTATAACAAGGGGCAGGCTGTGGGTCTCTTTTCAGGTTCTCAGGCTTTCTCGGCCGTGATCGGCGTCGGGTCGAGCACCATCCAGTCGCTCGGGCTGCCAGCGGATCAGACCGAACAGCTGCTCGGCATCATCCCCGCCTGCTACGCCGTGTGCTATGTGTTCGGCACAATAGGCTCGGCGTGGGTCATAGCCAATCTTGGCCCCCGGCTTCTCGGCGGCCTGACTAAGGTCAAGGCGCAGACGGCGCAGCTCGAAGCCGAGATGGACAATGGCGACGTAGTTGCCGATCCGGGCACATTCGTGGCCAACCGCCCCATATCTTTCCGCGCCTACAAGGCAGAATCGGACTATTTCAACCGCCCGCGCACTGTTGCCGAGATCGAGCGCCACATCGAGAAGATGGGCTTGTGCCACTTCATCGAGCGGCTGCGCGTCAGGGGCGAGATTGAAGATCCGCAGCCCGAGCTTAAGGTGAGGAAGGGCGACACGATTGTGCTGAGCGGACGCCGCGAGACGATAATCGACGATGCCGGATGGATCGGCTCGGAGGTGACCGACCATGACCTGCTGAACTTCACCGCCGAGAATCTGCCCGTGACGGTGTCGAAATTCGGGCCTTCGGGAATGACCCTTTCAGAGCTCCGCAAGCAGGACTACATGAGGGGCGTGATGGTGCGCAAGATCATGCGCGACGACATTTCAATCCCGATGAAGGCGCAGACGCGCCTGGAGAAGGGCGATGTGATTCTGCTGGTCGGATTGCCGCAGGATGTGGCCGAGGCGGTAGCGGAGATTGGCTTTGCCGACCGTCCGTCGGAATCGACCGATGTTGTGTTTGTCGGGCTGGGCATTGCCATCGGCTGCTTTATCGGCGCGCTGACATTCTTCTATAATGGAATCCCGGTGTCGCTGAGCACAAGCGGCGGCGCCATACTCTCAGGCCTGCTGCTGGGCTGGCTGCGAAACAAGCGCCCCACTTTCGGACGCATTCCCCGCCCCGTAGTGTGGTTTATGAACAACGTAGGCCTCAACCTCTTCATAGCTGTAGTCGGTCTCGGAGCGGGCCCCACATTCCTGTCGGGACTGAAGGCCGTAGGGTTTGAGTTCTTCCTTGTCGGCGTGGTCTGCACCTCGCTCCCCCTCATTCTCGCCACACTGATAGCGGGCAAGCTGTTTAAGTTCCATCCTGCCATTGCGTTAGGATGTGTGGCGGGCAGCCGCAATGCTGTGGCGGCGCTCGGTGCCATTCAGGACAACCTCGACAGCACATTGCCCGCCATGAGCTACACGGTGACCTACGCCGTCGGCAGCATCCTCCTCATCTTCGCAGGCATGGCCATTCCTCTCATCGTCTGACGGACCCAAAAGCGTGTTATCCGTTATCCATGTTTCAGCGGCGGGGCCGTGGATAACACGATAACAGATAACACTTGCTCTTTACTTCCGCCTTAGGCTTGTGGTTGCGGTGCTTCCGGTTCGTTTTCTTTCTTGATTTTTACTACCGTATTGGGGCTTACGTGCAGCTCCTTGCAGATGGAGCGCACGGTGGAGCCCTCTTTGATGCGGCGCATTATCTCGGCGCGGGCATTTTCGCGCTCGATGTCG
>CAYWWE010000166.1:0-4117 GCA_964461785.1 uncultured Bacteroides sp. | reverse complement strand
GCTCGAAAGTTTTCGCCTTGATGGCGCCGGCAAGGCCAAGATGGCGATACTCTGGATCGACAATCAAGCCCGATGTGGCCACGAAATCGCCATGACTCCAGCTTTCGATGTAGCTGAAGCCGACGAGCCGATCGCCGTGGAGGGCTACAACACTCTTGCCGCCATTGATCTTCGATGCGATATACTCCGGAGTGCGCCGGGCTATTCCCGTGCCGCGCTGGAGTGCCGACTCATAGATCAGATTTACAATATACTCAGCATATTGAGCGTGCTCAGGCTGGGCAAAAGTGACATTGATGTCGGAAATGTCCATTAGTGGATGATGATTGAGTATGGATGGGTTGGTTGGTTGTTGTTTATTATGCTTTCGTATAATAATTCGGCAAAGTTACACATAAATTGTCACAATGGATTGCGTTTTGCTCGTTTTTTTTATTCTCCGGAAGAATTATACTCCTTATTCATCCGGACTGACATTATTATACCACCTCTCTGTTTGGCAATATCGGGGAAAAGACGTAACTTAGCAGCGAATATGACTCAGGAATCTCAATATAATCCGGCAGGCGAGTGGTGGACTGCTCCCGCCGAGAGCGACTCCGGTCGCCTGATAATGGTCACGGGGCGCCGTGATGTCGCTAAGTTTCGCTCCAATCCTAAATTCTCTGTCAGGGTGGAGGTGACATGGCCATACGAGGCTGACGCTACCGGTATGCCCACAATCGACACCTCCTCCCTCATGCAGCAGGCAACCGAACTGCTTCAAAAATGCTTCGACAAGGATCCGGTCGCCGTCATGACCGGCATATACACCGGCGATGGCGAGCGCAACTGGGTGTTTTACACTCTCTCGCTCAACATTTTCGGCCGGAAGCTCAACGAAGCTCTCGCTCCCCTGCCCCTCTTGCCTCTGAAGATTTCTGCGGCCGAAGATCCTGACTGGGCAGAATACGACGAAATGAGTGAGGCCGAGATAAAACTTGACTGACCGGTCTTCTGTTTTATCACAGAAAAAGATTATCAGGCAACCAGCAGCAAACCGTAAGATATCATGCTCACACCCGAAGAGAAAACCAGAATAGAGGAGCGTGCAGTAGAACTCCTGCACACCGTATATGATCCGGAGATCCCGGTTGACATATATAATTTAGGCCTTATATATAAGATCGATGTCGACGACGACCGATGCTTGCACATCGACATGACATTGACAGCCCCATCTTGTCCGGCTGCCGAATTTCTTGTCGAGGATATCCGGATCAAGCTCGAATCCATCGAGGGCGTAAAATCTGTCGATATTCAGATCGTCTTCGAGCCCGAATGGAACAAAGACATGATGAGCGAGGAAGCCAAACTCGATCTCGGTTTCCTATGATGGTCTCCCCTTCCGTTTCCGTATGGTCTATTTTCTGAGCGATGCCCATCTCGGGGCCGGATATATCGAAGACCGCAGGAGTCAGGAACGCCGTCTGGCCCGTTGGCTCGACCTTATATCCGGCGATGCTGAAACTCTGTACCTACTCGGCGACATTATCGACTACTGGTTTGAATACCGCAATGTCGTTCCGCGCGGCCATACCAGATTTTTAGGATCACTCGCGCGCCTCGCCGACCGTGGAGTCAGAATAGTCTGGCTCAAAGGCAATCATGATATATGGATGACAGATTACCTTACTTCGGAGATCGGATGCGAAATTGTCGACGGGGTTCTTGACACTGAGATTGCAGGCCTCCGCTTCGTCATGGAGCATGGCGACGGTGTTGGCCGCCGACCGCTGACATTCCGAATCCTCAGGCGTTTTTTCCGGAGCAGCTCAGCCCGGGTCCTCTATGCCGCCATTCACCCCCGATGGACGGTCGGTTTTGCCCATGCATGGAGCCGCCGTTCCCGCAAGCACGGAGGATATTCAGGGGGAGAGGCCGCCGTGGACAATCTTGCCGAGTGGGCCGCAGGATTTTCACAATCCCACGGATATGTCGATTTCTATGTTTTCGGTCACCTCCACCATCCGTGCCAGCGACGTCTTCCCGACGGATCACTTCTCACCGTTCTCGGCGATTCGTTCAGGCAGATGAGCTATGCGGTTTTCGACGGAGAAAAGCTGCTTCTCAAATCCATCCCCGACAAAATGTAAGCAATTATCCGCATATTAACAATAATTAACAGTCTCGTATTTTGCTTGTTGCCTCGCAACCCTCGCGCTCAAATTATTGATATAGTGCAATATAGCCCATAAACAATCCGTCGGTTTGGCAACATGGATAAATAATGATGTTGCACAACATATTGAAAAATTGTTGTCCTACCGGTTTTAGGGGCTACCTTTGCATCACGAACATAAAGCAATCTTTTTTACCTTAGAAATTGTACCTATTGGAAACTCATAAAAAGGGACGCCGTGATGGCGCCCCTTTTTATCATTATCCACTTTTTGAAAAATCACGAATATTTAGCCTCAGCTCCTTTCATAATTCAGGAATAAGCCTTATCTTTGCCAGCGTATCAGGCACGCGGCAACGCGTTTAATAGGGAATCCGGTGCAAATCCGGGACAGACCCCGCTACTGTAATTCCTAATACACCCATTGTCATCAGGCCACTGTCGGATATGCCCGGCGGGAAGGCGTCAACGGGAGGATAAGTCAGGAGACCTGCCTGTCCAGACATATCGTTTTGTAGTTTTCGGGATATATTACAACAAAACTGCCTCCCCTCACCATTATGGTGACAGGGTCTGTGAGGTCTGCTTGTTGATATATCTACGCCCTACCCAAACCAGCAAGCACCCGACCGATGAGGCATCTCTCACCCACATTTCTATCCGTCCTCACCGACCTGCCACCGCAGGCCGCGCAACCGGTGCGTATCATTGACTTTGCTTCCACAAATTTTCTTTTTTTAATGCCAAAGTCGCCCGACGCAGTGATTGCGTCGGGTGACACTATTTATCCATTCCCCACCGCTTGAGAATATGATGACAGTGAAAGATCAGACCATAAGTGTATCAGATCTATCCACAGGATATAAGAGCAAGAACCGGACCTATGTCGTTACCAGCGACATCAACGCCTCGCTGTATTCCGGAGAGCTCACATGCCTTCTCGGCCCCAACGGCGCAGGTAAGTCCACTCTCCTCCGGACTCTCACAGCATTTCTTCCGCCCGTAGGCGGACAGATTTTCATAGAAGGCACTCCGCTCGCTGACTTATCCGAAGCGGAAATTGCCAAGACCATAGGCGTAGTGCTCACCGATCGTCTGCACGTCAGCAACATGACCGTCGAAGATCTTGTGGGGCTTGGCCGGAGTCCTTACACAGGCTTCTGGGGACGGAAGTCGGCCAACGATATCAGGATTGTTGACGAGGCTATCAGGCTGGTGGGCATCGACGGTCTGCGCTCCAGAATGATCCATACACTCAGCGACGGCGAACGCCAGAAAGTGATGATCGCCAAAACACTCGCTCAGGAAACACGCATCATCTTTCTCGACGAGCCTACGGCATTCCTTGACTACCCGAGTAAAGTCGAGATAATGCAGCTGCTCCGCACGCTCGCTTCCGAGAGAAACAAGACGATTTTCCTGTCCACCCACGACATGGAGCTCGCGCTACAGATCGCCGACAGGATATGGCTTATCGACAAGAAACACGGCGTGGCCACAGGCACTCCCGAAGACCTTGCACTGAGCGGAGATCTGTCCAGATATTTCCTGAGAGACGGCATAGTTTTTGACCAGGCAAGCGGAATGTTCCGGATCGACCACCGGTTGGATCGCAGAGTCATGCTGTCCGGCTCCGGAGTGAGATATGATATGGTAAGGAAAGCGCTCACCCGCAAGGGTATCGGCGCTATTGACGGGGATGCAAGTTGCACACTCCATCTCATAACTGCCGATGACATCAGTGGCTTGACTCTCGACGGCAGCGCCTACTCCTCAATCGGAGACCTTGTCGATTCCCTCGACAATATTCTGTCGCTTGAAGATATGGCCGGGAGCCACCGTTGATCTTCAGGCATAAATATGGCTGACCTTTATTTTTCGAAGGCCAGCCATATTTCTATTTTATTCGCCAGTTATGAGATAGCCTCAGCGGAGACGGTCGTAGGAACGGAGAAG
>CAYWWE010000165.1:0-4118 GCA_964461785.1 uncultured Bacteroides sp. | reverse complement strand
CCTCTGCTTGTAAGGCAGACGCTCTGAACCAGCTGAGCTAAGCGCCCTCTCTCTGCGAAAGCGATGCAAAGTTATGGCCTTTTTTTGATCCGTGCAAGTTTTTTCGCGTTTTTTTGCATCCCACCCCCTATTTTTTCTTCTTCAGCGCCCTGAAAGGGGGCTTTAAAGAGTGTCAGCGGGTGTTAAGAGCTCTTTAATCGCAGTTTTTATTCCTGAAGATTGCGGAAAAGTGATTATTTTTGTAATTAAATAATCTCAAACGATGGATCAGAACACCCAACCCACAGATAATCACACCGATAGCAACTCAGCGCCGAAAAAGCAACCGTTTCTCCGCCGCCACGCGGTGGCCTTTGTCGTGGCAACCCTCATAGTGGCTGCCTCAGTGGCGGGGGTCATCCTCTGGGCGCTCTCGGGCCACGACGGCGATGCCGCATGGTTCTACCTCCCCCGCAACGCTACAGACGAGGCCGTGGCCGACTCGCTGCGCTCGGCTCTGGGCGACAAGGAGGGGAGCCGCGTGTTCTCGCTCTGGCGCCTCCAGGGGGGCAAGACCGACCGAGCCCACGGAGCCTACCGCGTGGAGCCCGGCCAGAGCGCCCTGCGCACCGCCCGCCGCATGGCCACAGGAGCCCAAACCCCGGTTAAGCTCACCTTCAACAACATCCGCACCATCGATCAGCTCGCCGACCGCATCGGCCAGATAATGGAGTGTCCTGCCGACAGCTTCCTCCACTCGGCCGATACCGTTCTATCTGCCCGCGGCTTTGCCGAGCCGGAATATGTAGCGGCCTTCCTGCCCGACACCTACGAGATGTACTGGACGGCGCGCCCCGACGCCATTGTGCGCCGCCTCCTCTCCTACCGCGACAACTTCTGGACTCCCGAGCGGCGAGCCCAGGCCGAGGCTCTCGGCCTGCGTCCCACCGAGGTGGCCACCCTCGCCTCGATCGTCGAGGAGGAGAGCAACAAGACCGACGAGCATCCCCTCATCGCGCGGCTCTACCTCAACCGTCTCAACCGGGGGATGCGCCTCCAGGCCGATCCCACAGTCAAGTTTGCATCGGGCAACTTCGACCTGCGGCGTGTGCGCGGACGCCATCTCTCGCTCCAGTCGCCCTACAACACCTACCTCAACGAGGGACTGCCCCCGGGCCCGATCCGACTGGCCGACCGACGCACCATCGACGCCGTGCTCTCAGCCCCCGACTCGCCCTATCTCTATATGTGCGCCCGCAGCGACTTCTCGGGCTACCACGACTTCGCCTCCGACTATCAGACCCACCGCGCCAACGCCCGCCGCTACCAGCAGGCTCTCAACCGCCGCAGCATCAAATAGCCTCTCCCCGCCATGAAGCACCTCCCCGGATGGATCATCCCTGCGGCCCTCGCGCTGCTCCTGAGCGCCCTGACCGCAGGGTGCGTCCATTTCGCGGCCGGGCATCGACTCGCCGAGGCCGAAGCCCTCATCGACTCGCGGCCCGACTCGGCCCTGGCCATCCTCCGGGCAATCCCCCGCGCCGACCTCCACGGCGAGCACCGCGCCCGCCATGCCCTGCTGTCGGTCAAAGCCACCGACCGCATGTATATCCCCCATACATCGGACAGCGCCGCCCTCATTGCCCTCGACTATTATGGCGACCGCGACGCCGGGCTCCGCACCGTCGAGGCACATTATTATATAGGCCGGGTGTGCTACGACCTCAAAGACTACCCCCGGGCGCTCAAAGGCTTCCATCAGGCCCTGCGCTCGCTCGAGGATACGGGCGACTCCTCACTCCCCGCCATGAAGCTGCGGGGCGCCCTCTTGTCACAGCAAGGACAGTTGCTAACCGAACTTCGGTTGTATAGCGAATCTCGCCCATTTTATAAAGATGCAATCCTCACTGACTCTATTTTGGGCGATACTCTAAATTTATTCTACGATATCCGAGAATTGGCATTTACCTACATAGAGGAACATAATTGTGATTCAGCCCGCATTGCTCTCAAACGCGCTCTCCCGCTCAGCCGCGGTCTGAACTCATCGTCGGAGACCGAGATATATTCTCTCCTTGCCCTGAGCTATCTGAAAGATAAGCAATATACACGCGCGGCAGAATTCATAGATAGCATCGACCCACACGTCAATCCCGACGAAAATTCGCTCACTCTTTCGGTCATTGCACAAATATATTACAAAACCGGCCAGATGGACAGCGCCGCGCATTATGCCCGGCGCCTTTTGCAAAAACCCTCTCCCGAAAATCAGTTTGCAGCCCGGCGCATTCTTGCCCGAAATTCACTCAGGTCAGGGAATCCCGACACCATAGCGGCATATCACGACAGCGTTGCCAATTTTGCGGTAGACATGCTCGGTGAGCATGCCCGCGGCCTCAATCTGCCCGGCACAATGTTTTACCGGCTGATGACTACCGAGCTCGACAACTCACGCCTCCAGGCCCAAAACAGCCGCCTCACTCTCTCAGTCCTGCTGCTTGCCCTGCTTGCCGCTGCCTGCATCATCATTATTCTCGCCGCCCTCTATCGCCGGTCATATCGCCGGCAGAAAGACACCGAGGCCATGAGCCAGATCCAGCATGTGATCTACACCCACACCCCCCACTCCACCGGCCTGCCGATGGAGACTCCGACAACCGACGATCCCCGCGAGCTGCTTGTCCGCACCCTGCTCGAGCGGATGGAGAGTCTGGCCAACGCCCCCTGTCAGATCCCCGGGGCGCTCCGCGACAGCGCCGTCGTGAGACGGCTCAAGGAGATGTGCCGGGATGATCAGCCGCTCGATGTCTCCTCGCCATTGTGGGGCGAACTCGAGGAAGGCATCACCCTCGTGTCGCCCGATTTCAGGTCAGCCATACATCTCCTTTTGGGCAATCCATCGGTCAACGACTACCATATCGCCCTCCTCATCAAAGCCGATTTCACCCCCACGGAGATCGCCCTGCTCCTCGCGCGCAGCAAAGGCACCATTTCGAGCAACCGACAGCGCATGTGCGAGCGCATTTTCAAGCGCAAGATCAGCAACACACTATTCGACAGGATTATACGCACCATCTGACCCCCTCGCGAGCCGGGGGAGGTAACAGCATGAAACTGTGCGCTAACATTGCCGCACAGCAAAAAGCGCACAAAAAGCGCACAAAATTCCGCATCCCCGCCCAGCTTTCCACCCTAACTTTGCAGAGTGAAACCACCTACCCCCCCCAAAAAAAACAATTTCACTCATGCGTTTACCCCTCCGACTCATCACCCTTCTCTCCTTCGCGCTTATCAGCATCGCCTCCTGTCTGGCCGACGATGATATCGACATCCCCGTGTCGTCTGATGGCGAGGACAACCCCTATCCCATCAGGCATCGCTCCGCTCCGATGCAGCACTGGTGCAAAATAGATATTGACGGCGCCACGATCAGCTCGTCGGTCAACGGCATCATCAGCTATGAGCTTATATCCGACAGCGGCGAAGCAAGCATTATCTCCACCACCTCCCCGCTCCTGCTGATCGACCGGCTCCGGACTCTCCCCGACGGTCAATATACCATCCGGCTCATTACGGCAGACACGAGCTATTCCGGATCATTTTATCTATCGTCACACTCCTGACCACCGACGATAACAACTACTGTATGCCAGCCGTCACTGTAGCCATGTCGATGCACGATGCCTCGCGCTTTCTGCGCGAGTGCATCGACAGTGTCCTGAGCCAGACCTTCGCCGACTTTGAATTCCTGATTGTCGACGACGGGTCTACCGACGGCAGCGCCGACATAGTTCGCTCTTACTCCGACCCGCGCATCCGCCTCGTCTGCCGGAGCCACGATTTCATAGCGTCGCTCAACACCCTGCTCGACTGTGCCCGAGGGCGCTACATAGCACGCATGGATGCCGACGACATCATGCTCCCCGACCGTCTCCAGATCGAGTATGACTACCTCGAAGCTCATCCCGAAGTGGCCGCAGTTTGTTCTCATGCAGTCAGGATCGACTCCAACGGTAGCCCGATAGGACAGATTGGAAGCAGTACGGAGGTAGTCCGCATCACTCCTAGAATGATGTGTGAAACCAACCATGTCTGCAACCCTACTACCATGATGCGACGCGACATCATTGACAAATATA
>CAYWWE010000164.1:0-4122 GCA_964461785.1 uncultured Bacteroides sp. | reverse complement strand
AGCAGCTCCTCCAGAAATATAACGAGCTTCAGGACATCATCGCCATCCTCGGTGTCGACGAGCTCTCAGACGAGGACAAACTCGTTGTGAGCCGTGCCCGCCGCGCCCAGCGATTCCTCTCCCAGCCGTTCTACGTTGCCGAACAGTTCACCGGTCTGCCCGGTGTGATGGTTCCCCTCAGCGAGACAATACGCGGCTTCAAGATGATTCTCTCCGGCGAGATGGATCAGTATCCCGAACAGGCTTTCCTGAATGTGGGAACAATCGACGAGGCAATCGAGAAAGGCAAGAAGATGCTTGCCGAGGTTGGTGCCTGAGCAGATTAATCACTCCCGATCATTTTCCTCACAATGACACTTAAGATCATATCAGCCGAAGACATTCTCTTTGAGGGCGAGGTGAACGCCGTTCATCTCCCGGGTCAGCAGGGCGCTTTTACCGTGCTCCGCAATCATGCCTCGCTCATCTCCGTCCTCACCCCCGGCCGAGTCGGCTATGAGCTCCCCGGCGGTGCCCGCGAAGGGGTCGATATAAGCGGCGGTATCGCCGATGTCGACCGCAATGTCGTGGCAGTATGCATCTTCTAACAAATAAATCTTTCCCCAAACAACTCTTCCGGCTTTCTTGAAATGAAACGTCTGCTCTACATATTGATGCTCGTCATCGCAGTCATGACAGCCGCGCCTGTTGCCGCTATGGCCGCAGTCGCCGGCGAGGACGACGACGCTAAGGCTCAAACCGAGTCGCCTCTCGATGAGATGGTGGAAGAGGTTAAAGAGGATGGCGACAAGATCAATCCTAAGGATATCATCTTCGATCATCTCATGGACCGATATGGTTGGGAAGTGCCCTTCAACCATCACAAGTCGATCCCTCTGCCGGTGATCCTGATCGCCAAAGACGGTCATTTCCATATCTTCATGTCCTCGAAGATCGAGCACGGTCATTCCTACACATCGGGAGGTGCAACCTTCCGCATTGCCGGCGCCGACTCCCCTTATAAAGGAAAGATTGTCGAGATCCTTCCCGACGGTAGCGAATACAAACCTTGGGATTTCTCGATCACAAAAAATGTGTGCGCGCTGTTCATCACGGTGATTCTTGTCCTGTGGGCCGTCATGAGCGTTGCCCGCTGGCACAAGCAGAACGGCATGAAAGCCCCTCGCCGCGTGAGGGGCGTCATGGAGGTGCTCATCACTTTCATCTACAATGGCGTGATCAAACCCACGCTCAAGGATCGTTCAGCCAAATTCGCCCCCTATCTCCTGACAGTATTCTTCTTTATCCTGTTCATGAACCTGCTCGGCCTCATAGTGATCTTCCCGGGCGGTGCCAACCTGACTGGTAATATAGCTGTCACTCTCGTCCTTGCGCTCATCACCTTCTTCGTGACCAACATCTTCGGCACCAAGCACTACTGGAAAGAGATCTTCTGGCCCGATGTGCCCCTCTGGCTCAAGTTTCCGCTCCCCATCATGCCCGTCATCGAGCTGTTTGGAGCGCTGACCAAGCCTGCGGCTCTCACGGTGCGTCTGTTTGCCAACATGATGGGCGGCCACATGATCGTCATCGTGCTCATCCTGCTCATCTTCATCTTTGCAGCCATGGGTCCGGTAGTGACCGGCGCCACGACAGTAGTCTCTGTCCTGTTCACCATCTTTATGCTTCTGCTCGATGTACTCGTAAGTTTCATTCAGGCCTATGTGTTCACCATGCTCTCGACCATCTTCATCGCTTTCGGTCAGGAACATGAAGAGCACAAGGAACATGATGAGCACCCGCAGACCGCTACCTCTCCCCTCCCCGCAAATAAATAAAACAATAAACAATACAAACTAAACCCTCAAACATCCTACTGTTATGTTAGCTATGATCCTCGCAGAAATAACAGGTCTTGCCAGCCTCGGCGCATGTCTCGGCGCTGCAATCGCCGCAATCGGTGCAGGTTTCGGTATCGGTAAAATCGGTGGCGCAGCCATGGAAGCAATCGCACGTCAGCCCGAAAGCGCAGGCGACATCCGAAGCAACATGATCGTGATCGCCGCCCTCATCGAAGGTGTGGCTCTCTTCGCCGTCATCGTCTGCGTACTCGCCCTTTTCATCTGATAGTCAAACTTATTTCCCCAGACCCACCCTATGGAACTGTTTAAGCCCGATTTTGGCCTCATCTTCTGGATGTTCGTGGCCTTTGGCATCCTCTTCTTCTGTCTGTGGAAGTGGGCCTGGCCTGTCATCATCAAAGGCGTGGAAAACCGTGCCGACCTTATCGACAAGGGTGTGGAGTATGCCCAAAGCGCTAAGGAGCAGCTCGACAATGCACGCGCCGAAGCCGATCGCCAGATTGCCGAAGCCCGTCGTCAGCAGGCCGACATACTGCGTGAGGCCGACAAGATGAAAACCCAGATCATTGAGGAAGCACGCGACGCCGCACGCGTTGAAGCCCGTAAGGTCATGGATGCCGCCAAGGTATCTATCGAACAGGAGCGCAAGCATGCCGAGGAAGCCCTCCGCAAGGAGGTTAGCTCCATGGCCATCGCAGTGGCCGACAAGGTGGTGCGCCAGCAGATGGCCGATGCCTCAGCCCAGCGCAAGCTCGTCGATTCCCTCATTGATGAAATGGACCGAACAAACTAAACCACTTCCAACCATTTTCAGCCTAACCACCATCTCACGTCAAAAGATATGAACGAAGGACTGATACCGCGCCGATATGCAAAGGCCCTCCTCGCATTTGCCTGCGACAAGGGCGACGATGCCCGGATCTATGCACTCATGCAGGAGCTTGCGCGCTCGTTTGAGTCTCAGCCTGCTTTGCAGGAGGCCGTGACCAATCCTTTCGTGAGCGACGCTGACAAGACGGCTCTGATCGCTACTGCCGCAGGAATTCTTCCGCCTGACAAAGACAAGGTGCTCGACGACTTCCTGCAACTCCTCATAGCCCGTCGACGTATCGACCAGATCCGTGCCATCGCACTGGCCTATATCGATCTCTACCGCCGCAAAAACAATATCTACAACGTGACGGTGACAAGCGCTGCCAAACTCAATGATGAAGAGCTTGACCGGATCAAGAATAAGGTCAGCCGCCATCTTGGTCCGGAAGCTACTCTTGAGTTTGACGACGCCGTAGACCCGTCGCTCATCGGCGGATTTACAATCAAGGTGGGCAATGAGAAGCTCGACGCCTCCATTGCCAACGAACTGCAGCAGCTGCGCCAGCGTCTGCTCTCCAACTCCTAAATTTCCCACATCCGATTATTACCCTCACTCCAGTCAATCCCCTTATCAACATTTTCCGCAAGCAATGATCAACCCCAGCGAGATTTCAGAAGTGCTCCGACAGCAACTTGAGAGTGTCAACTCCAAGGTTTCGTTTGAAGAGACAGGCACCGTCCTCGAAGTAGGCGACGGCGTGGCCCACGTCTACGGCCTCGACAATGTGTGTGCCAACGAGCTCGTAGAGTTCGAAAACGGCGTTAAAGGCGTCGCCCTCAATCTTGAGGAGAGCAATGTAGGCGTTATCCTGCTCAACAATGTAGATAAGGTGACCGAGGGGATGTCGGTCAAGCGCACCGGTGAGATCGCATCCATCCCTGTCGGAGAGGGTCTGCTCGGACGTGTCATCAACATTCTCGGCGAGCCTATCGACGGCCGAGGCCCCATTCAGGGCGAGCTGATGCACCTGCCCCTCGAGCGCAAGGCTCCCGGCGTTATCTTCCGCCAGCCGGTGAAGCAGCCGCTCCAGACCGGCCTCAAGGCCATCGACTCGATGGTGCCCATAGGCCGCGGTCAGCGCGAGCTCATCATCGGCGACCGTCAGATCGGCAAGACAGCCATCGCCATCGACACCATCATCAACCAGCGCCCCAACTATGAGGCCGGCAAGCCCGTCTACTGCATCTATGTGGCCATTGGCCAGAAGGGTTCGTCCGTTGCCGCCATCGTGGAGACTCTCCGCCAGCACGGCGCTCTCGACTACACCGTGGTCGTTGCCGCAACCGCTTCCGACTCAGCATCGATGCGCTATTACTCGCCGTTTGCCGGTGTAGCCATCGGCGAATATTTCCGCGACACCGGCCGCGACGCCCTCATCGTCTACGACGACCTCTCGAAGCAGGCCGT
>CAYWWE010000163.1:0-4129 GCA_964461785.1 uncultured Bacteroides sp. | reverse complement strand
AGTTGAATTGATATGTTATAATGTCAAGATCGCCCTTGACGAATGCAAAGTTAGTCAAATTTTCTGATACAGCAAGGAGACTACCAAAGAAATTAGAATTTAGACCGAAGATTGATACCTGACATAAGTACATAAAGATTAACCCGACTCGGAATGAATCGGGTAAGGAGGGTATTATGCTATTAAAATATAAATGAAAGAGCCGTTTTCGTGGGGTTGCAAACATATTGCCTCGCGCAGGTGTTATACCTGATGACCGAACAGGTCTTAAAGCAGAATCAACGTAAAACATACAACAAAATAACAGAGATTTATGGACTTTCTTACAAACGACAAACTCGTGATCGTGGGCGCTGCCGGCATGATCGGCTCCAATATGGCCCAGACTGCCGCCATGATGCGCCTCACCCCCAACATCTGTCTTTTCGATACTTACGCTCCCGGCCTTGAGGGCGTGGCCGAGGAGATGCGCCAGTGTGGTTTTCAGGGTATCAACTTCACAGCCACTTCTGATGTGGCCGAGGCTTTCAAGGATGCGAAATATATCGTGTCGTCGGGTGGCGCGGCCCGTAAGGCCGGAATGACCCGAGAGGATCTTCTCCGCGGCAACTCGGAGATAGCCGAGCAGCTCGGTAAGGATATCAAGCAGTATTGCCCGGATGTGAAACACGTTGTGGTTATCTTTAACCCCGCCGATATCACAGGCCTCGTGACGCTTATTTATTCAGGCCTCAAGCCCTCGCAGGTGTCTACGCTCGCAGCGCTCGACTCTACCCGTCTGCGCAATGAGCTCGCTAAATACTTCCACATCCCTGCCGACGAGGTAGTAAACAGCCGAACCTATGGCGGCCATGGCGAGCAGATGGCCGTGTTTGCATCGACCACTACTGTTGCCGGTCAGCCTCTCTCTCAGATCATCGGCACCAAAGCACTGCCCCAACAGGAGTGGGAGGAGATGAAGCAGCGTGTGATCCAGGGTGGAAAGAATATTATCGACCTCCGTGGCCGCTCATCGTTCCAGAGCCCTGCCTATCTCTCGATCGAGATGATTGCAGCCGCCATGGGTGGCAAGCCCTTCACCTGGCCCGTAGGCACATACGTTGACAACGGCACCTACAACCATATCATGATGGCTATGGAAACTACCGTTGACAAGAACGGTGTAGAGGTGAAGCCCGTGGGTGGCACTCCCGAGGAGCACAAGGAGCTCGACCAGAGCTATCACCACCTGTGCAAACTGCGCGACGAGGTGATCAGCCTCGGCATCATCCCGCCCATCAGCGAGTGGTCAAAGATCAATCCTAACCTGAAGTAAGGCTATCATTAAGCCTCCATCATGGCAACGACATTGCCGCCGAGATCCGTCAACGGAGACCGGCGGCAATCTCTTTTTTTGAAAAAATCTTTGAAAGAGTATTCGTCGGTGGATGGATTGTTATTAATTTTGCGCCGTTAATTACAAATCGTCATCTTTATGGCATAGATCAGCTATAATCTCACAGAGTAGAAAGGCACTGCGACTACAGCCTTCTTGCCATTGTCACGACTAAGAAAAATCATTTTAAGGAAAAAGTATGCCAATATGAATTTCATATTTATATCACCGCATTTCCCTCATACCTATTGGGAGTTTTGTCAGCGGCTGAAACAGGATGGAGTTAAGGTTCTTGCTATCGCTGATGTGCCATACGAGAGTCTGAAACCCGAGTTGAAAGATGCCCTGACAGAATATTACAGGGTTGACTCTCTCGGCGACTACGATCAGATGTATCGTGCGGTTGCTTATCTCGCTTTCCGCCATGGACGCATTGACTGGATAGAGTCGAACAACGAGTATTGGCTTGAGCAGGATGCGCGGTTGCGCACCGATTTCAACGTAACAACCGGGCTGCACAGTGACACGATCCGGTTCATCAAGGAAAAATCGGAGATGAAACGGATTTTTCAGGATGCGTTTATTCCAACGGCGCGTCAGGTGCAGTGTGCCGAGGGCTTCCCGAGGGTCAAAATGTTTTGCCTAAAGACAGGCTGGCCCGTAATCGCCAAGCCCAATATCGGAGTTGGAGCGTCGGGCACTTTCAAGCTGCATGATGAGGAGGAGTTGCGCAATTTCTTCGCCACTGTAGATAATCCGGCTCATTATGTCGTAGAGGAATTTGTGACCGGTGAGATACGCTCCTACGATGCCGTGATCAACTCCAAGGGGGAGCCCCTGTTTGAGTCGATGACCGTATGGCCACCGTCGATCATGGATATCGTCAACAAGAGTCTTGATCTGTCGTATTATGTAGACAAGGAGATCCCTGAAGCTCTCAGGAGCATAGGCCGACGCACGGTCAAGGCTTTCGATGTCAGGAGCCGCTTCGTGCATCTGGAGTTTTTCAGGCTCGACCGCGACCGGCAGGGGCTTGGCAAAGCAGGAGATTATGTTGCTCTGGAGGTGAACATGCGTCCGGCAGGAGGATATACGCCCGACATGATGGATTATGCCCACTCCACGGATGTTTACAAGATATGGGCTGACATGGTGGCGTTTGATCAGACCAATGTCACTCAGGGCCAACAGTTTTACTGTGCCTATGCCAGCCGCCGCGACTGCCATGCATATCTTCATAGCCACGAGGAGGTGGTCGAGCGCTACAAGGACTCGCTCGTGATGTGCGATCGGCTGCCCGGCATTTTTTCAGCGGCAATGGGCGATCAGATGTATACCGTCAAACTGAACGAAATCGAGGAAGTGCATAGCTTTGTGGAGTTTGTTCACGCTAAAATATGACATTCTCCGTTGTTAGAAGTAAGAGCTGTCACAGACTCTTAATCCTCTGTTTAAGTCAAGAATCAAATAATGAAGGTAAACTATCATAAGGAATACAGCCCGGCGCTCGGGCGCGAAATGGAATTCAAGACCTATGGCGATCGCGGCCACGGCGTGATTGTGTTTCCCTCGCAGGACGGGCGGTTTTATGATTATCAGGATTTCGACATGGTTGCTTCCATAGCCGGATTCATTGAGCGCGGATTGATAAGGCTTATCTGCGTTGACAGCATCGACGGCGAGACATGGTCGAAACATGACGGCGACGAACGCAGCCGCATTCTTATGCATGAGAAGTGGTTTCATTACATCGTCGACGAGCTCATACCGTCGCAGCGTCGCCGTCCTGACGAGACATTCATAGCAACCGGTTGCTCGATGGGAGGCTACCATGCAGCCAACTTCTTCTTCAGGCGTCCGGATCTCTTTGACACTTTGCTCTCGCTCAGCGGCCTCTATCACGCATCGTTTTTCTTTCCGAATTATCACGAACCGCTCGTTTACGATAATTCGCCACTCGACTTCCTGCCCAACATGCCCCAGGATCATCCCTATATTGACCTCTACCGTCGCCGTAGGATAGTTATGTGTGTGGGGCAGGGCAACTGGGAGGAAGAACTGCTCGACAGCACCCGGCGTATGGATCAGCTGCTCAAGGCGAAACAGATCCCGGCCTGGATTGACTACTGGGGCCACGACGTGTCTCACGACTGGTCGTGGTGGCGCATTCAGATCGGATATTTCATGAAAAAACTGTTGGATGACGAGAATGCCGGTAGCGTGATCTGATCATGGAAGCTGCTTTCTTTCGCTTCCCCGGATTGCGGAATCGCCTTACAAGGCTTCCGGAATGAAAAAATATTTGGAAGGAAGATGGGAAATACCTATCTTTGCAAAATATATCACCAACTCGACGGGGCTGACCGGTTTTGACAGCGCGTAGAAGCGGTGTGTAAGCATGCAGAGCGATTCGGTGCCCACGCTCTTTAATCTGAGACATCGGAAATTCAAATGGCGAAAACAACTACGCTCTCGCTGCCTGATTGAAGCACAGTAGATCGGCTTTATCTCCGCAATAGTTGCGGAGACGAGACATCGCCCGATTGTCGTCGTCCCGAGACTAATCGACAAGGCGGTGCAGCTAAATCGGGAATAGGCCCTCTCTGGCCTCGGGAGAGAGCTGAAAATTTAGAGGCTAAGGTTGCGGTCGGGCGTCGCCGTCCTGCCGCTCCACGAAAACCAACCGGCGAATAAGCATGTAGAAAGCATATTGATTCCGCGTTTGGACGAGGGTTCGAATCCCTCCAGCTCCAC
>CAYWWE010000162.1:0-4136 GCA_964461785.1 uncultured Bacteroides sp. | reverse complement strand
GGCGGTGAAATCGTATTTGTGGGGCGGGATTATTTGGAGGGTAATGATATTTGGTGTAGATTTGCGATCAGTAATCAAACTCCATTATTTATATGAAAGCAAAACACATCGTTGCGGCTGCTTTTGTGGCTTTGGGCTCACTTGCAGTCACCGCCAACTCTCATACTGTTTTCCCCCGGCATGACTCCTTAGTTGCGTCGCGCTCCAACCTCTCGCGTTCGGCTCTCTCAGAGGCTTTCGGCATGATGATTCCGGGCGGCAAGGAGGGATGGTATCCCGAAAAGATTGTCACCCAGACCTACGACTTCGAAGGCAGCGGATGGAACACCGCGGCTGCCACCGCGGTTGCCTACGACGACGCCCATCGCGTTGCGTCGGTCAATGTGTCGATGCCGGCAGCGGGCGAACTCCCTGTCTATATGATTGCTCTGGGCTATGGGTCGGAGAAGGCGGTGCTTCCCGACACCGTCACTGTTGCCGCTTTCAGCAATCCCAGCGTCCAGTATTATGTGACGTATGATGAGAAGGTGGCAACATATCCTGTAAAGATCGAAAAGCGCACCATGCTCGCCGACGGCGACTGGAGCGACTGGTCGGTGAGGCTCGAAGTAGATGTGAAGCGCGACGACAAGGGTCGCGTCACCTCGGTTGTGCCCAAGACCATGAAGATGGAGGATCTGCCTATAGACTATGAGAAGATCGAGGTGACTTACGGCGACGACTATCCTGTTGCCATCACGAGCTACGTAGCCGAGCCCCGCGACAACGGACGGGTGGATTTCGACGATATGGTCAAGCTGACCAATATGACTTTTGACCAGTGCGACAATCAGATCCTGCTCCTTACCGATCTCTATAAGGATTCCAACCGGCTGACGGCGTGTGACATGACCGACGACGACGGCACTGCACTCCAGATGACCTTCACTTACGGAGAGAATGGATCATACACGGCTCAGGCCACCGGCATCGACGACGGCGAGAGCGTGTCGAGGAAGATGGAGATGACCTATACCGACGCTTACGGCAGCTACACCATGACGACCACCACGCAGTACACATCGACAGGCTTTTTTGATGAGGAATATGAGCGCGTGGTCTACAACGAATTCGGTCTCGTCGAGGAGTCGGAGAAATATGAGCAGAGCACGGATCCCGATGACGATCCTCTCGAAGATGATTCATTTATCAAGGGCATAACCGACTATGATGAGGAGACCGGGTTGCCGTGTGAGTATCAGCAGACGGTGAAGGTCGAGGGCACTGAGACTTTTGTCCCCGTGATGCGTATGCTTTTCGACGGCTACGAACCGACCACCGGCATCGTATCGCCTGTCGCTACTCCCGCTCCCGCTGCTGCAAAGGGGATCTTCACCATCGAGGGTCGCCGTGTGCCCGAGGGAACGACCCTCGCCCCGGGCGTCTACATCATCGACGGCGTCAAGACTTTGGTGCACTGATATTGACCGATAGTTAAAGACCTGATATGCAACATCATCTCCTGAAGCTGCTGGCGGCTTGCGCAGCAATGTTGATCCCGGCCCTTGTCCCGGCACAGACGGTTGTGGACATGACATCCTACGGTATCCGCCCCGACCGGAAGGAAAATATCGCGCCCAAGCTGCGCAAGGCTCTGACTGAGGTCAAGGCCCGCTATGGCAATTCGGGAGTGACGCTGCGGTTTCTTCCCGGTCGCTATAACATCCACGAGGCCGGGAGCTTCACACGCGAGTATTATATCTCAAACCACGATCAGGACAACCCGAAGCATGTTGCTTTCGCCATCGAGGAGTGGGACAATGTGACCGTTGACGGCGGCGGGGCCGACTTTATCTTCCACGGAAGCACCATGCTGCCCGTGGCCGTGGTCGGCTCGGCCAACGTATCCCTCCGCAATTTCTCGATCGATTTTGCCAATCCGCATATCGCGCAATCCATCGTGACGGCCAACACGCCCGACGGCATAGAGTTTGAGCCGGCACCCTGGGTGGAATCAGGCATAGTCAAGGGAAGCTCCCGATGGGAGACGCGCGGCGAGGGATGGACCGATCATCCCCGCAGCGGCATCGCTTTCGAGCCCGGCAGCCGCCACGTCGTTTTCAACACAGCCGACATCCGGATCCCGACCGACAGCGTCGTGGCCGTGGGCGAGCGCCGCTACCGCGCCCCCAAGTGGAAAGACGATCGCCTCAAGGTGGGAACGGTGATAGCCATGCGCGGCTGGGGACGCCCCACTCCGGGCATCTTCCTGAGCGAGGACCGAGCCACGAGCATAAGCGACGTCAAGGTGCACTATGCGCGCGGCATGGGGCTGCTCGCACAGCTCTGCGACAGCATCGACCTGCTGCGTTTCGGCGTGTGCCTGCGCGGCGACGATGATCCCCGCTACTTCACCACCCAGGCCGACGCCACCCACTTCTCGGGCTGCAAGGGCCACATCTCCTCCAGAGATGGCCTCTACGAGGGGATGATGGACGATGCCATCAATGTCCACGGCACCTATCTCAAGGTGATAGGTAGCGAGGGCCCGCGCACGCTCCGCGCCCGCTATATGCACGGCCAGAGCTACGGATTCAAGTGGGGCGAGCCGGGCGACTCCGTCCAGCCCGTCGACGCACCCACCATGGAGGTGTATGGCCCGCGGCTCTGCATCGCCTCGATCGTGCCTGTCGACCGTCCCGGAGTGGCCGGAGCCAAGGAGTTTGACATCACCTTTACCACCGACTTCGACCCCGCCATCGTGGCCGAGGGCGCGCAGTTCGGGCTGGAAAACATGGAATGGTGTCCGTCCGTGACCTTCTCGGGCAACACGATACGAAACAACCGCGCCCGCGGCACCCTCTTCTCCACACCCCGCAAGGTGGTGGTCGAGGAGAATATCTTCGACCACACGTCGGGCACCGCCATACTGCTCTGCGGCGACTGCATGGGCTGGTACGAGACCGGCGCGTGCCGCGATGTGACGATCCGTCGCAACCGCTTCATCAACGCCCTGACGAGCCGCTACCAGTTTACTGAGGCGGTGATCTCGATCTATCCCGAGATCCATGATCTGGCGGGGCAGAAAGCGTATTTCCACGGCGGAGAGGGCACTCCGGGCATCGTGATCGAAGATAATGAGTTTGACACCTTCGAGTGTCCGCTGCTCTATGCCAAATCCACATGGGGCCTCATCTTCCGCCGCAACACCGTGAAGCTCAACAGCGACTATCCGGCCTATCATCCGAACCGCTACGATATCAAGCTGCAACGCACTGCCGGAGTGGAGATCTACGACAACACGAAAGAGGGCGGACTGTCGGTGAAAGTGCTGTGATGGCGGCAGCCGGCACGCTGATATTTTTTAATTTGCGCGCGCCGAAAAATATGACTAACTTTGCGGCATATATCAACCCGTACATATATTAATAACACGATGAAGAAAAGCGCTCTGCAGATAGCCCGTGCCTCTTATCAGCCGAAGCTGCCCGTGTCTCTTACCGGCCCGGTAGTGGCAGTTGAGGGTGCGCCCACGCAGTCGGTGGCCGACCGCGACGAGATCAAGAAACTGTTTCCCAACACCTACGGAATGCCCGAACTCGTTTTCGAGCGCAATCCCAATCCGGAAATAGGCAAGCCCGTCAATGTCGGTGTCATCCTTTCGGGCGGTCAGGCTCCCGGCGGTCACAACGTGATCTGTGGCCTCTTCGACGGCATCAAGAAGCAAAACCGCGACTCACGCCTCTATGGCTTCCTGATGGGTCCCGGCGGACTTGTAGACCACGACTATATCGAGCTGACAGCCGATATCATCGACGAGTACCGCAACACCGGCGGCTTTGACATCATCGGCTCCGGACGCACCAAGCTCGAAAAGAAAGAGCAGTTTGACAAGGGCCTGGAGATCCTCAAGAAGCTCGACATCACCGCACTGGTCATCATCGGCGGCGACGACTCCAACACCAATGCCGCCGTGCTCGCCGAATATTACAAGCAGATCGGCGCCGGCGTACAGGTGATCGGCTGCCCCAAGACCATCGACGGCGACCTCAAGAATGAAGTTGTCGAGACCTCTTTCGGCTTCGACACCGCAACCAAGGTTTATTCCGAGCTCATCGGCAATATCCAGCGCGACTGCTTCTCGGCCAAGAAATACT
>CAYWWE010000161.1:0-4213 GCA_964461785.1 uncultured Bacteroides sp. | reverse complement strand
GCATTGTCGGCGATGGGGCCGTAGGCGTCGGTGGCAAGGGTGATACCGAGGGTTGAGAGCATACCTACGGCGGCGATGCCGATACCGTAGAGACCCATGCCGACATTGGCGAAGTCAAGGCCGGAGGCAAACCAGTAGCTGAGGATGATGCCGGCAACGACAGCAATCACAGGGATAGCGGTGGAGACCATGCCGAGACCTACGCCCGAGATGATGACGGTGGCGGGGCCGGTGGTGCCGGCTTCGGCGAGCTTCTTGGTGGGGGTGTAGCTCTGAGAGGTGTAGTATTCGGTGGCGCGGCCAATGATGATGCCCACGAGCAGACCGACTACAACCGAGCAGCCTATGAGGGCCCAGTTGGTGATTCCGAGAGCCCATAGAATACCGAATGAGGCGGCTACGATGAGGATTGAGCTGAGGTTGGTGCCGAGGCTGAGCGAGCCAAGCAGATCCTTCATGGTGGCGTTTTCCTTGGTGCGCACGGCAAAGATGCCTATGATCGAGAGCACGATGCCTACGGCTGCGATGAGCATCGGGGCGATGACCGCCTTCATCTGCATCACGGGATCAGGATTTTCGGCCTGCATGAAAGCGGCGGCGCCGAGGGCGGCAGTGGCGAGGATAGAGCCGCAATAGCTCTCGTAGAGATCGGCGCCCATGCCGGCAACGTCGCCCACATTGTCGCCCACATTGTCGGCGATGGTGGCGGGGTTGCGGGGATCATCTTCGGGGATGCCGGCCTCAACCTTGCCCACGAGGTCAGCGCCCACGTCGGCTGCCTTGGTGTAGATGCCACCGCCCACACGCGCAAAGAGAGCCTGAGTGGATGCGCCCATGCCGAAGGTGAGCATGGTGGTGGTGATCATGGTCATTTTCTGAAGCGGGTTGGCATTGTCAACACACCAGTTGAGAATCAGATACCAGATGGAGATGTCGAGCAGACCGAGGCCTACCACAACAAGACCCATTACGGCACCCGAGCGGAAAGCCACGCGGAGACCGCCGTTGAGGCTCTCGCGGGCAGCGTTGGCCGTGCGGGCCGAGGCATTGGTGGCGGTCTTCATGCCGAGGAAGCCCGAAAGGCCCGAGAAGAAGCCGCCGGTGAGGAAGGCCACAGGCACCCATGCGTTCTGAAGCTGGAAGCCGTAGGCCATGATGGCAAACACGATAGCGAGAATTATGAACACTACACCAACAATCTTATACTGCTGGCGAAGATACGACATGGCACCGCGACGTACATGCCCCGCGATACGGGCCATGGTTTCGGTGCCCTCGCTCTGCTTCATCATATTGGTGTAGAAATACCACGCCAGAATGAGAGCAAGCAGCGAAGCGCCGGGTACGATCCAGAAAAGGGAACTGACCATTTGCTGATAGAAATAAATAGATAAAACGTAAAGGGAAAAAGGGTGATTACGAAAATCACAATTTGGGACAAAGTTACGGACTTTTTTTCGCAAACGTGACAGTCCGGGTTATGTTGTAAAACATAACCGGTCATATCCAAGCATTTTGAAAGCCGTTCAGCGGGTCAGGCCCTTATGGAGGCGGATCCGGCGGCGGTTGCGGAATGTGATGCACCAGGCCGCGATAAATACTCCGATAAAGAGCCCTCCGGCGATGGTGCCGAGAATTAGGGGTATGGTTGGGGAGATATGCATGGGGTGTGGACTAAACAATTTCCTGCCGGGTGGCCATGAGGCGCGGAGGTATGCGGCCATCCATATATTTCTGCCATCCAGCCGTGAGGATTATGAGAATGAGATAGACCCAGGAAGGATCCCGGAGAAACAGGATTGACCAAAGCAGGTTGACACAGATATTGAGGGTGATCCAGTGCCACATGCCGGCTTTGCGGAAATCCAGGCTATAGGCCGATTCCGATGCAGCGACCTTGAGTGTTCCCAATCCGCTCTCACACAAGTAGGCTCCGTAGGCAACGAGCGTGGAAAGCAACAGGGCCTCGGGAGCCGTAAATGTCGGCGAGAGATGAAAGAACGCTGCAAAGCTGAGGGCGGCAATCCAGAGAAGGGCGTGATCTATGGCCATGACATACTTATGGATGATCTCATTCTGCCTGAGCGCTTTGCTGATTACTTTTTCGTCAGTTGACTCCATGAAGATATGAAAAATGGGAGCATGACTCGACAAGATCTGTCTATGCTCCCGTTCTATTATGCGTGTTCTTAATCAGTTGTTGTTGATAAGCGTGGCTATGTCATGCTCAACGGTGTCGATGGTGCCGATTCCAAACTTTTCCTTTAGCACTGTCAGCACATCGGGTGTGAAGAAGGCCGGCAGGGTTGGGCCGGTATGAATGTTTTTCACGCCGAGTGCAAGCAGTGCAAGCAGCACGATCACGGCCTTCTGTTCATACCATGCTATGTTGAAGACAAGGGGCAGATCGTTGATGCTTGGCAGGTTGAAGGCATCTTTCAAGGCCAGGGCAATGCGGACAAGCGAGTATGAATCGTTGCACTGACCGGCATCGAGCACGCGGGGAACTCCCTCGATGTCGCCGAGGGGCAACTTGTTGTAGCGGTACTTCGCGCAGCCGGCCGTGAGGATAACGCAGTCCTTGGGCAATGCTTCGGCAAATTTGGTGTAGTAATCGCGCGAGGGCATACGTCCGTCGCAACCGGCCATGACAACAAACTTGCGGATCTTGCCCTGCTTGATGAGGTCGATGATCTTTGGTGCGAGCTCAAGCACCTGATGGTGGGCGAATCCGCCTATAATCTCTCCATGCTCGATCTCGGTGGGTGGCGGACATTTCTGAGCGTGTGCTATCAGTTCAGAGAAGTCGGTAGGCTTGCCGTCCTTACCGGGTTCGATATGCTTGGTGCCGGGCATAGCGACTACTCCCGTGGTGTACACGCGATCCATATAGGTCGTTTTGGGACGCGGAGGCACTATGCAGTTGGAGGTAAAGAGGAAAACTCCGTTGAAGGTCTCGAACTCAGAGGTCTGTTTCCACCACGCGTTGCCATAGTTGCCTGCGAAATGGGGATATTTCTTGAAGAAAGGATAATACTGACCCGGGAGCATCTCGGAGTGGGTGTAGACATCGACCCCCTTATCCTTGGTCTGTTCGAGCAGATCTTCAAGATCTTTCAGGTCGTGTCCTGAAATGAGTATGCCGGGACGGTTTCGCACGCCTATATCAACCTTTGTGATCTCAGGATTGCCATAGCTCTCGGTGTTAGCCTTGTCAAGGAGAGCCATCGCCTTTACGCCTCCTTCGCCCACGTTGAGCACGAGCGAGAAAAGCTCGTTTGTGTCGGCGTCAGGACTCGCGGTCTCGGCCATCGCATTCTCTATGATGGCATAGACATCCTCATCCTCAAATCCGAGGTTGGCCGCGTGGCGAGCATACGCTGCCATACCCTTGCAGCCGTAGATGGCGAGCTGCTTCAGGCCGCGTATATCGGCGTTGGGCTCGGCCATCACACCGGTTATGCCTTCCAATTCCATTGCCTGCTCCGGCGAGGCGAAAAACTCTATCTCGGGCAGCTCGGGCAACTCGATGCCCTCTTTCTTGGCTGTTCCGGCAAGGATGTTTTTCAACTCGAAGCCACGACGGATAAAGTCGTCGAGCGAAGGATTGTCGAAATTGGCGTTGGTGATAGTGGTGAACAGGGCGTCAATCACGAAATGACTGGCCTCGCGTGATGGATTTTTCTTCTCCCTGAGCGCGCGGTTGATGAGGGAGATGCCCCGCACGCAGTAGAGCAGCAGATCCATGCGGGCCGATGTCTCCGGTTTTTTGCCGCAGACTCCCTGAAGGACACATCCGGTGCCATGAGCAGTTTCCTGACACTGGTAGCAAAACATTTTCTCTGAGTTTTCCATAGTAGTGGATTGGAATGGAGGATTATGCTTTTACTTTTACGAGCATCATCTTTGAGTCAGCCTTGGCCACTACGCTGTGAGGCACACCCTCTCCGACAAGCATAAACTCACCGGCATTGATGGTGTGGGGCTTGTCAATCACTGTAAATTCGATTGAGCCTTCGATCACATTGACCATGAGCTCGGCGGGAGCGAGATGCTGGGTCAACTCCTGACCTGCTTTAAGCGCGATGAGCACAACGCCGCCGTTGGTGTTTTCAAAGATACGATGGAACTGGGCATGATCCTCTGCGGGCTGAATCTGATCGGCGAGAGTATGTACCTCCCCGAATTTGTATTCTGTTTCGAGCATAATAAA
>CAYWWE010000160.1:0-4362 GCA_964461785.1 uncultured Bacteroides sp. | reverse complement strand
CGATGACTCCCTGATGATCGCAGGGAATGGAGAAGCGTCCGTCATGGTCGGTCACACCGTAGGTTATGACGGTGGAGTCTTTCGGCGCGAGAAGCATCACGGTAGCAGCGATAACAGGCTCGTTGTCGGTGCCTATCACCTGGCCTGTGTAGCGGTACTTGCCGTGCTGAAGCGCCTCGATATAGTAATGGTTGCCTTTACGGATGATCGAAACCGGATTCAGGCCGATAGTCTGGCGGAGAGCATCAAAAGCATCGTCGGTATCGACGGTGGCCGAAGTGGTGTAGTTGTCGAGCTCCTTGTAGATGAAGGAGATATTGATGTCGGGATGCTCCTTGCTGATCTTTACGATGGCTTGCGACAGAGGGGTAGTGGAGAAGCGGTAGGAGAACGTGCTTGCCCCGGCTGAGATGAAACCCATCACAGCCACCATTATGGTGAGTAATAATTTCATGTCAGTCGATGGTTAGAGTATTGTCCTTACGAATGATGTTGATTTGCTCAAAGGTGTTGAGCTGAGATATAACTTCGTCGAGAGGTAGTGTGGGATCGAGTTTGTAGTAAAGATGCAGATCGGCGGCTTCCTTATTGTTGAACTTAACCTCAACATTGTATGCCGAGGCGATGGCACTCAATATGGAGTCGAGCGACGCATCCTCAAACATTATCGGTTCTGTAGCAATATGAAGAGTGTCGGGGAGGACGACACTGGCGCTGTCGGGGCTTATGGTCGAATCTACGATCTCTATTCTGTTGTCCGTAACATTATCGGGTCGATGCTCGTTGACCGCGACCGTAACGACTATGCCCGCCGCTACCGCTGCCAGTGAGGTGCAGATAATTAACGCGATAGATGCGGCGCGGCTTCCAAACCATCCGAACAGACCATGAGTTTTGTTCAAGCCTTGGCTGTGGGCAAAGCGGTTCCATTCTGCATCAACGTCGATCTTCTTGTTGGCTTCGGCTGCCGAGTCGGTCTTGCAGAGTATGTTGTAGATCTCTCTTGTTTCGGGATCGGCAAGAAGGGAGTGAAGCTGGTCGGCGGAATATTTATCGGGATGCTCGATCATGTCAAGCACTTTATCATACTTCTCCATTTTCATTGATTTTTTTGCGGATTATTGACAATGCATGACTCAGATGACGGTAGACGGCACTTTCGCTTATCTCCATCGTTTTAGCTACCTTACTGAAGGGTAATCCTCGGGTAAACCGTAGCTCGATAACCCGGCGTGCCTGAGGAGAAATCTCCGACCTGATGAGACCGTAGACTCGGGTTATTGTCTCATCATCGGGCCAGTCCTCGCTGTCATATTCCTCATTTTCTATGAAATAGCGGTTGGCTATACGCTGATGGATGCCGCAGTCGCGGATATGATTGAGACTACGGTTGCGCACAGCCTTAAGGAGATAGCCCGGTGTGATAAGGATGTTGGAGCTTGCGTCGAGTAGTGTTACGAACACATCGTGGACGATGTCGCGCGCGAGATCATCGTCGTGCAGAAGTGCCACGGCCAACCGGTACATCTGCGGGTAATGTGCTTTGAAAAGCTGCTCTATGTCGTTTCTGTTTGTCATACACCTATAAGACACACAACCTGCAGAAAACTCAACATCATTTCAAAAAATTTTTCACGGCAATGGGATAAAATCATTCCGCATCATCAAATATTTTCCCTTTAAGTCCTGATATAAAAGCAATAGGGATGGTCTGTCCTCCGTTTAATATGACATTTTTTCCCAGCTCATCAATTTCCTTGATGGAATCGGTGACAGACAGGTATCGACCTCCATCTTTCCGATCGTCGGGATGGAAGTAAATGATGGTGACTATCGCGCGAGTATCAGCGGCCTGCCTGATTCTCATTGAGACTTTTTCCTGCTCATCAGTTGACATATCCAATTGCTGTGACGTGAGACGTGCGGTCTCGGCTATGGCGGAATTGTGTCCGGTGAGGGCTGCGAAAGGTGCAAACTGTGCAGCCCGGCTGGCAAGCGGCATCCTGGGATGCTGGGGCTCATAGTGTGGCAGGCCGATAATATCTTCAATTGTCAGCTGATTATTCATGGTGTCCTCCTATCTGTCTGTTTCGGTCGCGCTGGGTGGCGCCATCGCTGTAATTCAAACCCTTCAGAATGGCATTTTTACCAAACTTCTTCTTGATTTTTAGGACGGCTTCCTGACGGCGGCGCTCCTTGAGCAGTTCCTCCTTCTCGGCAGCGCGCCTGCGGCGCACCTCCTCATAGTCAGTAAAGAGATCGAGCTGCTCCATCTGAGGATTGGGGGTGAGGGTCTCTTCCCTTACAAGGTGGTTGATCGAGAGGGTCAGTCGGCGCACAAGAAGATCCGGATTGATGATGCGGTCGAAGACTTCGCCGACCTTCTCCATCAGGATCCTCCCTGACGATGTAGGCTGAGCGATATTGATGGTTCCGTGAGCATGGACAGGCACCCGTCGTCCGTAATGGTCTGTCCTGACCGGCCCGTTATATTTGGCGCTGATTTCGGGATTGGTGAGCGACTCGACATCATATCCGACAGTCACTACTATCTGATCAGTCAGCAGACGCTTGTCAATCAGATCGAGTGAAACGGCATCGGCCATTTCCAGAATCACATTCCGGGCTTTGGCGGCTGTATATGGATTCTGGAGCACCTGGCCGCTGCTCATGCTCGTTGTCTCCGGGCGGTAGGCTTTCACGAGGTCCATAGTGACAGGCTCCCATCCCCACGCATGATCTATGAGCAGTTCGGCGTTGACCCCGAAAAGATGATAGAGCAGATTTTCATTGCGCAGCGAACAGAGCGCAATATCGCCCATGGTCAATATTCCGTAAGGCCGCAATCTTTCGGCGATCCCGCTCCCTACGCGCCAGAAATCAGTGAGGGGAGTGTGGTCCCACAGCAGGCGGCGGTAGCTCATCTCGTCGAGTTCCGCAATCCTGACACCATCCTTGTCCGGTGGCATCTTTTTTGCCACAATATCCATCGCGATCTTGCACAGATACATATTCGTGCCGATTCCGGCGGTAGCCGTAACGCCTGTTTCAGCCAATACCTCGCGTATCATCTTTATGGCGAGCTGATGTGCGGTCAGCTTATAGGTAGCGAGATATGCCGTAACATCCATGAAAACTTCATCAATCGAGTAGACATGGATATCTTCCGGAGCGATATATCGCAGATAGATATTGTAGATCCGTGTGCTGTAGGTGATGTAATGGGCCATGCGCGGAGGAGCGATCAGATAATCTATCGCCATCTCCGGGTGGCTGTCGAGAATCTTTTTTGAATATGACTTCCCGGCTCGTCCGCGCAGGCGGTTGGCCTCCTTCACCTTTTGAATGACCTCAAACAGGCGAGGTCGCCCACCGGTGCCGTAGACTTTAAGCGCAGGGGATACCGCCAGACAGATAGTCTTTTCTGTCCGTGACGCATCGGCAACGACAAGACAGGTATCGAGCGGATCAAGTCCACGTTCGACACATTCAACCGAGGCATAAAACGATTTCAGGTCAATGGCGATATACTGCCTTGTCATATCACAATAGCTAAACTCTGACAATACACCGGGACGAGGGGCGTGATGTTCGGTGTTTTTCTATTGCAAAGATAGTTATTTGTGGTGACCTCTGAAAGAAATGACGGCGCCATTAGCGTCAAATGTGTAGCTCGCTCTTGTGGCCGAGTGTGCGTGTGTAGCTGAATATTCCGGCAAACAGGGCAAATCCGATGGAGAGATAAAGGCAGATCTTGACAGCTCCGAGTGTCCCGGCTATCATGGCAAACACCGAGCTGACTATTGTTGCGCCGAGAGTCTGACCTACCAGACGTGCCGTGCTTTGCATACCGCCGGCGCCGCCCGAGCGGTGAACAGGAGTTGCCATGACCATTACAATGTTGTTGGGTGTCTGAAACATTCCGAATCCAATGCCGCACACAGCCATACGCCATGCAATGTTCCAGTCGGCCGGATTGTTTCCGGTGAAAAGCAGCAGGACCACACCTGCGATAAACACTACCATGCCAAGGGCGGCGGTGGCTCCGGGATTGTGTTTCTCGACATAGCGTGCGGCAACCGGCGACACGATCATGGTGGCCAGCGGCCACGGGGTCATGAGCAGACCCGTAGTGATGGCCGAGAAATGGTAGCTGTTGAGATAGAGAAAGGGGAGGGCTATCATGGCTATGTTCTGCGCGATGAATGAGCATACGGAGGTGGCTATGCTCATTGAGTACATCGAGTTGCGGAACAGATCGACCGGCAGCAGGGGCTGTTCGTGACCATACTGACGGTGAAGATAAAATATACCAATGATAATACCCGAAGCAAGAAGTATTCCGCTCAGAAGCAGATCTCC
>CAYWWE010000159.1:1374-4411 GCA_964461785.1 uncultured Bacteroides sp. | reverse complement strand
AGAAGACGAGGGTGATGTTGGCCACGGCGTAGGTGATGGTGAAGGAGAGGTTGGGCACGTCGGAACCCAACGCGCTCTGGATTGCGCCGATCGAGGCCACGCTGCAGCGCGCTCCCGCCACGCAGCCAAGCACTTCGGGTGTGGAGAAGCGGAAAAGGCGATAGGCGATGAAAACGTTGACAACGATGCTGACAAACGTGAGCAGCAGACCGATGCCAACAATGCCGATGCCGGCTTCGTGAAGTCCGTCGAGAAGCGAGCTTCCGGCCGCGAGGCCCAGGATGGCAATAAACATGTTCACTCCCAGATTGTTGAGGATCCAAAGCGCAGAGGAGGGGATGTGGCCGAAGGCCGGGCGGCGCGACCGCAGCCAGCCGAGGATGAGTCCGGAGAAAAGCGCGCCCACGCTCACACCCAAGGCCATGGGGATGCCGTTGATCTTGATGGAGAGGGCGCCGACGATGCATCCCGCCGCTATTCCGAGACCTAAAAACACCATGTCGGTGGTGTTGGTGTCGCGGTCGGCATAGCCTATGTGGTCGGCGGCAGCAGCCACATCGCATGGCCAGCCTACGAGGGTGATCACGTCGCCGCCAAGGAGCTGAGTGTTGTTCTTGACCGGGAGCGAGAGGCCGTTGCGCTTCAGCGAGGCAATGGCCACGCGGTCCATATACGGCTGCGAGCGGAGTTGCCCGAGTGTCATGCCGTCGATGTCGCGGGAGGCAATCGTGACCGGGGTGCGTTCGGCTCCGAAATGAAGGAGCTCCTGATCGGCCACCTCCGGGCCGGGAGGCGAGGGGAGCGCCGCCATCTCGTCAGAGCGTCCGCCCAGCACGATATGGTCGCCGTGGGAAATGCGCATCTCAGGCGTAGGGTCGGCAATCACGCCATTCACGCGAGCCCTGACGAACAGGATCCTCACATTCATCTTCTCATAACGCTCGCTGATCTCGGCGGGAGAGCGGGGTGTGTCGAAAAATGGGTCGGTGGCCTCATAGGCGCGGTAGATCACCGAGCGCTGAGCCGGGATCATGCCCGGGCCGAGGGGTGCGTCGTCGCCCTCGAGAGCCTGCTCCATGTCGGCCACATCGGCCTGCACCTTCTTCATGCCTCCGATCATGCGCGGAGCCATCGACGAGAGAAACCATGCCGTAAACACCGTGCCGAGCACATAAGTGGCGGCGTAGCAAGCCGGTATGAGCCGGAGGATATGATCGCGGGTGGCTTGATCGATTGGGAGGCCCTTGACGGTGTCCGACAGCAGCCCAAGGGAGGCCGAGGCGTTCTGCGAGCCGGCAAAGAGTCCTGCCGCAACCCCTTTGCTATAGCCGAGCAGATCAGCCGCGAGCACCACCACTCCGGCGCTAACAAGCGCTGCCACCGCCGCAAAAGCCACTATCTTGACTCCGTTGCCCTTGAACGCGCGGAAAAACTGCGGCCCCACCCCGTAGCCCACCGAAAAGAGGAAGAAGAGGAAAAACACGGTCTTGACCATGTCGGGTATCACGATGTCGAGCTGACCGATGATGACGCCAACAATAAGCGTGGCGGCCACCGAGCCGAGCGAGAATGAGCCCAGACGCAGCTTGCCGAGCCAGAAGCCGAGGCCCAGGGTGAGAAAAAGCGGTATCAGGGGATGCGATTGCAGAAATTCCATATCGAGGCCGCTATCAGCGGATCTTTACTGAGAAGTAGGCGGGGTTGGCGTCTTCGTTGCCGGTGAGCTCGCTCATGGCAGCGTCGCTGGCGCAGAAATAGAATGTGTCGTCGGTAGAGAAGCTGGTGGGCATGAGGCTTATAGTGCCGCCGTTGCCGTCGGGAAACAGAACGCCGGGAATTCCCTCCTTGGTGCCCGAGAGAATGGCTACGGGCTTACCGGTGGCGCGGCTGTAGAAGCAGGCTATCGACTTGTTGTCGTAGCGCGCCCACAGCAGGAAGTGATGCTTAGTGAAGTAGAGGTTGGCGTCAAGATAGTCCTTGAGATGTTCGAAGTTATTTCCCTCGTAGGGGTTGAAGCTGTCGGGCATGCGGTAGGTGCCAAGATCGACAGCCGCAATGGGTTGGCAGCCCGAGGTTACGTTATAGATGCTGTCGTTCCAATACATGAGGGCCTGGTCGCCGCTCACACTGATGTTTGGCGAAATGGCCGATTTACCGCCCGGAATCTCGTAAACCTTGGAATAGAGTGGAGTGGCAACGGAATCGGTCACCTGAAGCTCCGCGTCGAGATAATAAAGAACCAGCTGAGGGCTGTCAATCCCCGGGCGCTTGCATATCCAGCGATTGCCTATTGGCGCGGGAAATACAAGGCCGTCGAGGTCGCCCTTGCCCAGAAATTCACCCGAGGCGGAGTAGCTGAAATAGGAATAAGGGGGAGTGCCAGTGAAGGCAAGCCAGCCCTTGTTGGCGCGGTTGACGCGGAAAGATGCGTAGTTGCCATATTCGCCGGGGCCGTTACCCTTGCGGTCGAACGACAATAGGCATTTCCCATCGGCGTCGAACACCATAGTCCGGTTCGAGCTGACGTAGTAGTGGTCGTCAATGATACCGCAAAGCGAAGAGGAAGCTCCGAGAAGGGTGGAGTCGGTCACTTCGGGCGAGAGCACCATCTTCACCTCAAGCAGATCAGCGGCATCGTCGGGAGTCGGGGCGCCTATGGCGGCGGCGAGGTCGATGGTTGGAATGGAGGAGTTGCCGGAGCCGCCCGAACAGGCAGCGAGGGCGAGCGACACAGCGGCCGCAGCAGCAAGGTGAAGGTAGCGCATGATGGTGATTTTGCGGGTTAAAGTGATTGTCTTACAAAGGTAGGAGTTTTTTATTAAAGCGTGATAGGAATATTACGGAAATGATTTATTATCTTTGCACATCCCTCTCCCGCAACACCCGTATCACCGAATCAAGATCTCACGACAGATATGTCTACCTCCTACCATCGCATACTTCTCAAACTCAGCGGCGAGTCGCTGATGGGAAGCCGCCGCTACGGCATCGACCCCGACCGTCTCGCCCAGTATGCCGACCAGATTGCCAACGAGGC
>CAYWWE010000159.1:0-1274 GCA_964461785.1 uncultured Bacteroides sp. | reverse complement strand
AACGAAACATAACAAAACCGACAATATGGATACAAAACCTTATCTCGACGGCGCAAGCGACAAGATGGAGCTGGCCGTCGCCTATCTCGACGAGTCGCTGGCGCGCATCCGTGCCGGCAAAGCCAACCCCAAGATCCTTGACGGTGTCCGCGTGGCCTACTACGGCTCGATGGTGCCCATCTCCAACGTGGCCAACGTTGCCACCCCCGATGCCCGCACCATCACCATCACCCCCTGGGAGAAGGCAATGTTCCGCGAAATAGAAAAGGCCATCATCAACTCGGAAGTGGGCATCACGCCCGAAAACAACGGCGAAGTGATCCGTCTGGGCATCCCGCCGCTCACCGAAGATCGCCGCAAAGCCCTCGTGAAGCAGAGCAAGGCCGAAGCCGAGCAGGCCAAGGTGTCGGTGCGCAACGCCCGCCGCGACGCCATCGAAGCCCTCAAGAAAGCCGTCAAGCAGGGCATGCCCGAAGACGTTGAGAAAGACGCCGAGGCAGAGGTGCAGAAGCTCCACGACCGCTACCTCAAGAAGATCGACGAGCTCTTTGCCGCCAAGGAGAAAGAGATCCTTACCGTCTGAGCCGATGGACGATAAGCCTTACCGGACCGATGCCGACAGCCGCGTGGTGATCACCGTGGGGCGCCAGTTTGGCAGCGGGGGCCGCGAGTTCGGCCTCAAGCTGGCCACACGCTACGGCCTGAAATACTACGACAAGGAGCTCCTCTCCGAAGCCGCCCGCCGCTCCGGAATGTCGCGCGAATTCTTTGAGAAAAGCGACGAGAGAGCCCCATCGTTTATCGACGGCCTCTTCTCCTTTGCCGGAGGCATGAACCCCATGAGCTACTTTCAGGGCTCAACAGCGATCGGCGACGACTCGATCTACCGCGCCCAGAGCGACTTCATCCGCCACCTTGCCGAGCGCGAGAGCTGCGTCATCGTGGGCCGCACGGCCGACTATGTGCTGCGCGATGATCCACACCTCGTGTCGATGTTCGTCACCTCATCCGAAGCCGACGCCATAGCCCGCATCTGCTCGCGTGAGCCCAATCTGTCGCCCGACAAAGCACGGTCGCGCATGAACCGCATCAACCGCCTCAGAGCCAACTACTACAACTTCTACACCGACAAGACCTGGGGTGCTGCAGCGAGCTACGACCTGACCTTCAACACCTCGCTCCTCCCCATGGATCAGCTCGTCGAGCTCACCGCCGACTACATCCGCCGCCGCTTCGGCATCATCCTCTGAAACCGCCCGACGGCCCCGCCACTT
>CAYWWE010000158.1:0-4473 GCA_964461785.1 uncultured Bacteroides sp. | reverse complement strand
GGGATTAAGATAGATTTGCGGATCAGCGTATTTATGCGTAACTTCGCGGTCTGCAATCATCTGTCACAGCTCAAATGCGTCTCTTAAGATATATAATAGGTATTATTCTTGCGGCAGCATATTTCATCTGCGACCGCACATGGCTCGCCCATATAACGTATTATAACGGCGAACATTCCACCTTTCTCTACGGGAGTTCGTTCCGCGACAGCTTCATAGCGAGGGAGGGTGTCGTGGCCTATATCAATTCATGGCTCGGCGCCATGATGGCTCATCCGGTCATTGGCCCTCTGCTCGCGGCCCTGCTCTGCGCCGCGGTCTACTATCTGGCCGACGCGCTGATCCGCGCCATAACCCGACGCCCCGACTTCCTCGCTCTTTCCGTGGGGGCCTCCATCCTGACTTTTACTTCGGCCGCTGCTATTGACAAGCCGCTGACATGGCTGTGGGCCATACCGCTGATTCTTGCCTGTGCGCTCATCATTACGGCGATTGCCAACCGCCTCCTCCACCGGAGCCCGGTGCGCCCCGTGAGCTTTCTCAAAAAAGCAGGCGATTGGGTGTGGGTGGTTGCCGTGATAGCCTGGGGAGCGTGGGGCTACTTCAATATCCTCCGGGGCATCAACCTGAGCGAGCGGGCTATGCTCCTCACCGAGCGGGCAGCCCGCGAGAAACGCTATGACGAGGTAATCAACCGCGCCGACATGTATCTCTCTCAGGGCCACACCAATATGCTGATGAGCCTCTTCAGGAATCTCGCCCTTGCCGAGAAAGGAACGCTGCCCGACCATCTGCTCGACTTCCCCATGCCGTTTGGAGCAGAGGGGCTCAGCTTTGCATGGAAAAGCGACTCGCGTCAGAGCGAATACGGAGCGCCCGTGTATGAGGCCGTAGGTCATATCAACGAAGCTCACCGATGGGAAAGCGAAGCTCTGGTGGTGTGGGGTGCCACTCCCCGCCGTCTGGCCGCCCTCGCCAGATACAACATAGCGATGGGTCGCCCCGAGGCAGCGCGCAAGTTCATCAGGCTGCTTGAGCGCGCTCCATTCCGCTCCGCCGAGGCCCGCGAGCTCATGAGCGCCGCCGACTCAGGGGAATATGCGGGATTGCGCAATCCGCTGCGCGACGAGATAAGGACTCCTGCTCGCTGGGCCAACGTGGCCGACATTACCCCCGAACTGGAGGCCATCTGCGCCGCCGATTCCACCGCCTCGGTGGCCCGTCAGTATCTGCTGTGCGAGCTTCTGCTCCGCAATAACGTGAGCCGCTTCACCGAACTCCTCCCCGCCTACGGGCCCAAGGGAGAGCTCCCCCGCCTCTATCAGGAAGCTCTCATGCTCGCCGCCCTGAAACCCGGCGTGGAGCCCCCCATGATCGACCTTGTGAGCAATCAGGTCAAGACAGCCTTCAACCGCTACCTCTCCCTTTCCGGCACAGGCAACATGACTGCCCTTCAGAACGAATTCGGCAACACCTACTGGTTCTATCTCAACCACATTAGCCCTTACGGCAAGACAGCCCGCTAAGGGATCCATCCATAGCTCAACCATGTCACGCAACATTCTCTTCTTCATAATCCTACTGACGATAGCCGCCTCATGCACATCGCGCAAGGCCGTCAGTCCCGACACAGTGACCGACTCCCTCCCCGCCATGACGCCCGACTACTCGGGGCGCCCCACCATTCCCCGCAACATTGCGCCTCTGCGCTTCCGCATCGACACCCCCGCCAAATCGTATCAGGCAGCTTTCGGGCTGCCCGGACAGCAACCCGACATAATCGTTGACAGCAGCGACGGTGAGATCGCGATTCCTGAAAACGAATGGGCCGGGATGCTCGACCGAGCCGCCGGAGGCCCGATAGAAATATCGCTCGCCACGCTCAACGACGGCAAATGGACCGGCTACCGGCCAATGGTGATCGATGTGGACACCGCCGCGCTCACCGACTGGCTTGTCTACCGCCTCATCTATCCCGGCTATGAACTCTGGAGCGATATGGGCATCTATCAGCGCTGTCCCGCAAGCTACGCTCAGGAGGCTCTGCTCGACAATCGCGAGGCTGAACGTCAGTGCATGAACTGCCACAGCTTCGCCGGGGGCGATCCGTCCACTATGATGCTCCATGTGCGCGGCCCCAAAGGTGGCACTGAGATCCTGCGCCCCGGCAAGACCCCCATCAAGATCAAGCCCACCGCCGATGGCACTCCCCACGGCGCCGCCTATCCCGCTTGGCATCCCTCGGGACGCTACATAGCGTTTGCCGCCGACGAGATCCAGCAGTTCTTCCACACCTCGGGGCCCAAGACGACCGAAGTCGTCAACATGGCGGGCGACATCATGGTCTATGATCTCGACAATGAGAGAGGCATGACCGACAGCCTCGTGGCCGGCAACAAATATATCGAGACATTCCCCACATGGAGCCCCGACGGACAGACGCTCTACTTCTGCCGCGCCAATCCGCTCTATTCGCCCGCCGGCATCGACAGCGCCCGCTACGACCTGCTCCGGCGTCCGTTTGATCCCGCTACAGGCCGGTTTGCCGGCATCCCTGAGATGGTCTACAGCGCCTCGGCCGACAGCATGAGCATCACAGTGCCCCGCATCAGCCCCGACGGCCGCTGGCTGCTGCTCACCCGCTCCACCTACGGCAACTTCATGATATGGCACGAAGGCGCCGACCTATGCCTCATCGACCTGCAATCCGACGATCTCACACCCCGTCAGGCCGACGAGATCAACGCACCCGGAGCCGTCGACAGCTATCACTCCTGGTCGACCGACGGCCGGTGGGTTGTCTTCAGCTCGAAGCGCGACGACGGACTCTTCGCCCGCCCCTACATAGCCCGCTTCGACACTTCAACGGGACGCTTCTCTCCCCCCTTCCTCCTGCCACAGACATCCTCGACATTCTACGAAGACCTGATGCGCTCATACAACGTTCCGGAATTTGTCGGAGGTCGGGTGGAATGTGCCGACACCCTGCTGCGACTTGCAGTCGGGTCAACAAGTCAGAAAAATATCTAACGGATTCCCTCATATACACAAAATCTTTTTTATAACTCTGATTGTTATATCATAAATAACAGATCCGGCATATCTGCCACCACCCGCGCGGAGCCATACCGGACCATAAGCAAACAAAATGTCTAACCAACACCTATTCAACGAGATGAATGTAGAAACCATTGGTTGCTGGGCCGGTCAGGTATGGCAGGCACTCAACGAAGCCGACGTGGTCGGCACCAAACAGCTTCAGAAAATGACCAAGCTCAAAGCCAAGGAGCTCCCCTATGCCCTCGGCTGGCTCGCCCGCGAAGGCAAGATCACATTCGTGGAGAGCGACGACGACAAAGAGATCCTCGTTAAACTCGTCCAGGAATAATCCCTGATCTCCTCTCTCTGTCCCATGATGCCGGATCCACAACAACGGCAGCGTCATAACCCACTTTTCCGACCCGCAGCCCGGTAGAGCCTGCGGGTCGGGTCTATCCTCAACCAATCCATTAACCGACACAAGATGATAGTTGTAAAAAACACCGGAAGCGCCTATCTCGTAGCACCTTCGATTGCCGAAGCCGACAAGGCCATACCCGCGCGCATCAAAGGTAATTTCCGCATCAAAGGCATCCGCACCACCAATCCAGTGGCAGTAGGCGACAACGTAGAGCTTTCGGAGCCGGGCCCCGACGGGGTCTGTTACATCAAGGCCATAACCCCGAGGCGCAACTACATCATCCGCCGCGCGAGCAACCTCTCGAAAGAGTCCCATATCATTGCCTCAAACATCGACCAGGCATGTCTGATCGTGAGCCTTGCCGAGCCCGCCACATCCACCACATTCATCGACCGCTTCCTCGCCACTGCCGAGGCCTACCGCGTGCCTGCCGTCATAGTCATCAACAAGACCGACATCCTCCTCTCCGAGCCCGACGGACGCGAGCTGCTCGATGCCATCGAATATCTCTACCGATCGATTGGCTACAAAGTGGTGGAATGTTCGGCCGCAACAGGTAGCGGCATCGACCGGCTTCGGGAGCTGCTCGCAGGAAAGATCTCACTGCTGAGCGGCAATTCGGGCGTGGGCAAGACGAGCCTCATCAACCGCCTCATTCCCGGCCTCGACCTGCGCACGGCGGCCATATCATCTACCCACCACACCGGGATGCACACCACTACCTTCTCAGAGATGTTTCCGCTCCCGGGCGGCGGAGCCATAATCGACACCCCGGGAGTGAAAGGCTTCGGGACGATCGATTTCGAGCCCGCCGAAGTGGGGCACTTCTTCCCTGAGATATTCGAGGTGTCAAAAGACTGCCGCTACGGCGACTGCACCCACACCCATGAGCCCGGCTGCGCCGTGATCGAAGCCGTGGCCGACAGCCGCATCTCCCAGAGCCGCTACGCCTCCTACCTCTCTATCCTCGACGAGACCCGCGACTCCGAAAAGTATCGCAAGCCCTTCTGACC
>CAYWWE010000157.1:0-4491 GCA_964461785.1 uncultured Bacteroides sp. | reverse complement strand
TAGTAGGGATGTTCCTGAATGGCCATGATCTGGATGGCGTTGTAGCCGTCGGCTGCTATACGGGGCAGTATCTTATCGCGGAATTCAGTGTATGTGCCCACTCCCTCGGTCTCCTGTGCCATTCCGATATGGCATTCATAGATGAGCAGGGGTCGCGTGTCGGGCTTAAACTTCCCGGTCTCCCATATATATGGCTCGGCAGGATCCCACACCTGGGCTGAGAAGAGATGGCTCACGGGATCCTGCACCACGCGTGTGGCATAAGCGGGCAGACGTTCGCCCTGACCTCCGGGCCAGTGGACGATCATCTTGTAGAACTGACCGTGCTGAAGAGCGTCGGCCGGAAGGACTATCTCCCACACTCCTCCCTCCTTGCGCTGAAGGCGGTAACGTATCTGTTCCTGCCAGCCCGAGAAATCGCCGATGAGGGTGATGTCGGTGGCTCCGGGCGCCCATTCGCGAAACACCCATGAGCCGTCGGCCTGACGGTGCAGTCCGAAGTAATTGTGGCCGTTGGCAAACTCGGAGAGCGACTTGGCGCCTCCACGCAGAAGCTCCTTCTCTTTGTCCAGAGCCTGACGGTGGCGACCCTCTATGGCAACAGCATACGGCTGGAGCCATGGGTCGTTTTTGATGATGCTGAGGGTTTTCTTGACTGTTGGCATTGGCGGAAAACGATTTTTAGATATGCAAACATAACGTTTTTCCACCAAACCCCCAAAATATTTAATAACTTTGCGGCATAAACATATAATAATGACTCACCAAAACCGACCTGTCATGTTGCATCTCGATTCCGACTATATGGCTGGAGCATGCCCCGAAGTGCTCGCTGCCTTAACAGCCACCAATCTCGACCGTACCACCGGCTACGGTACCGATTCCTATTGCGACCGTGCCCGGGAGCTTATCCTCGATGCCTGTTTTCCCGAGGGAGGCAGGGCGCGCTCCGATGCAAGGGTATATTTTCTTGTCGGAGGCACACAGACCAACTCCACCGTCATTGCCGGCATGCTCAGGCCGCATGAGGGCGTCATTGCTGCCGCTACAGGACATATTGCCGTGCATGAGAGCGGTGCGGTAGAGGCAACAGGGCATAAGGTGCTCACCCTCCCCGCCGTCGATGGTAAGATCACGGCATCCGCTGTCGCCGCCCTTATCGCCGAGTTCAAGGGCGATCCGTCAAGGGATCATACTGTTGCGCCGGGAATGGTCTATATCTCGCAGCCCACTGAATATGGCACATTATATTCGCTCGACGAGCTTAAGGCTATTAGCAAGGTGTGCCGAGAGGCGGGTATTCCCCTCTTTGTCGATGGTGCGCGTCTGGCCTATGCCCTCGCATCCAAAGCCAATGATGTCACCCTTCCCGATCTGGCTCGTCTGGCCGACGTGTTTTATATCGGAGGCACCAAATGCGGAGCCCTGATGGGCGAAGCTGTGGTGATCACCGACCCCTCGATCCTCCGTCATTTCACCCCGCTCATCAAGCAGCGTGGCGGCCTCCTCGCCAAGGGGCGCCTGCTGGGCCTCCAGTTCGAGGCACTGTTTACCGACGGCCTCTATGAGCGGATAGGAGCCAGTGCCGACCGGCTGGCGGCTCTGCTTGCCTCGGCTCTCCGCGAGCGTGGATATCGTGAGGTAGTGGCCTCGCCCACCAACCAGATCTTTTTCGAGATCCCCAATGAGGATCTCGACCGTCTGGGTAAAGTGGCTACTTTCGAGACATGGGGAGTGCCCGGCGATCACTACACGGCCGTTAGGTTCGTTACCGACTGGGCCCTGACGGAAGCCGATCTCGCCCCGCTGCTCGATTTTCTCAGAAAGTAGTCGGCGTGAGGGCCCCTTTGTCTCATGAATTGATACGAAATGAGGGTAAATAAAGTAGAAAACGTTATTTCATGACATAATTTTTGTCTGTTCGGCCAAAAATTGCTATATTCGCCGAATCCAAATATTCAGTCCTGAAAATCAAAATACCATATATAGCATGAGCTACCTGAAATTTGATAAAAACCTCATGATCAATCTGGAGCAATCGCTTACCAAAGAGATGCTCCGCACCAATCAGTCGGGTGCCTATCACTGCACTACGGTTGTTGACTGTAACACCCGCAAGCAGCACGGACTTCTGGTGATTCCGGTGCCTGAATTCGACAATGCGCCCCATGTGTTGCTGTCGTCGATGGATGTGACCGTCATCCAGCATGGCGCTCCGTTCAATCTGGGTCTCCACCGTTATCGCGGAGGAGTTTACAATCCCAACGGACACAAATATATACGCGAGTTTGACTGTGAGAGCGTGCCTCGCACCACATATCGTGTGGGCGGTGTCATCCTGACCAAGGAGAAAATGTTTATCTCGCATGAAAACCGATTCCTGATCCGCTACACTCTGGTCGACGCTCATTCCGAGACCACCCTCCGCTTCAAGCCTATGCTCGCTTTCCGTGAGGCCAACGCCCTCGTGATGGAAAACGATCAGCTCAACGGCGAGTGCAAGCCCGAGCCCAACGGTATAAGCTGCTGTCTCTATCCCGGCTATCCCACATTGTACATGCAGTACAACAAGGATCCCCAATGGGTCTATGATCCCCACTGGTATAAGGACTTCGAGTATGTCAAGGATCTGGAGCGCGGTGTGCCTTACACCGAAGATCTCTGGGTGCCCGGATATTTCGAAATGCCTATCAAGAAGGGTGAGAGCATCATCTTCTCGGCCGGCATATCAGAGGTCGATCCTTCCAGCCTCGCTGAAATGTGGGAAAAGGAAATCGCTACCCGCACCTGCCGCACATCATTCTTCAATTGCCTCAAGAACGCTGCCAAGCAGTGCTATCTCAAGGACAAGGACGGAATGTTCATCATATCCTCATATCCGTGGGGCAAGGTCCGCGCCCGCGACACCTTCATGGCCCTTCCCGGTTCCACCATCGCCATCAATCATAAAGACGATTATGAGGCTATCATGGACACGGCTGCAAAGGCTCTGCGCCACTTCATGGACACCGGCGAGCTCGACCGCCGCATCCACGGCATCGACCTCCCCGACGTTGGCCTGTGGGCCATCTGGGCCATCCAGCAATATAGCAAGGCCTACGGCCCTGATCAGGCTGCCGAGCGCTACCTCCCCCTCGTCAGCGAGATCATCAACTACTATCTCGACAATCGCCATCCCAATATGTGGGTTCAGCCCGAGAGCGGCCTGATCGAGACCATCGGCACCTCAACACCGGTGTCGTGGATGAACTCTACCCTCAACGGGCGTCCCGTCGTTCCCCGCACCGGCTATCTCGTTGAATTCAATGCCATGTGGTATAACGCACTGGTATTCGCCACCAAGCTGGCCGAGGGTCATGACGGATATGGCGATGCCATCAATCGCTGGCAGGAGACCGCCGACAAGCTCAAGCCCTCATTCGTATCGACCTTCCTCAACGGCTACGGCTATCTCTACGATTATGTCAGTGGCAGCTATGCCGATCCGTCGGTCCGCCCCAATATGGTCGTTGCCGTGGGTCTCGACTATTCGCCCCTCGACCGCCGTCAGCGCAAGAGCGTCATTGATGTCGCCACCCGCGAGCTCCTCACTCCCAAGGGTCTCCGTACCCTTTCGCCCAAGAGCTATGGCTACCGCCCGTTCTATCTCGGCTCCCCCGAGGAGCGCGAGCTGGCGCTCCACAACGGCCCCTCGCGCCCGTGGCTGTTCGGTTTCTATGCCGACGCCTATCTGCGCGTGTTCGGCCTATCGGGCGTGAGCTATCTTGACCGTATGCTCATCGGCTACGAAGATGAGATGACACAGGGATGTATCGGATCGCTCTCGCAGCTCTACGACGGCAACCCGCCCTTCACCGGTCGAGGCGCTATCAGCCACGCCGTAAATGTGGCCGAGATCCTGCGCGCCCTCACTACCCTCAAGAAATTCAATATGTAACCTCCCCTCCCGCTACCCTATATCATGAAAGCATTAATGTTTGGATGGGAATTTCCCCCTCATATCCTCGGCGGCCTCGGCACGGCGAGCTACGGCCTCACCCGAGGCATGTGGGAATGTGGCGATATGGACATCACATTCGTCATACCCAAACCCTGGGGCGACGAGGACCGCTCTTTTGCCAACATAATTGGTGCATCGCAGGTTCCCGTGGTCTGGCGCGATCTGTCGCGTGAATATGTTGAAAGCCGCATCGGCAATGTGATGGATCCCGACCTTTACTTCCGTCTGCGTTCTCACATCTATGCCGACTTCAACTATCTCCACACCAATGATCTTGGCTGCATAGAGTTCTCGGGCCGCTATCCCGACAATCTTCTTGAGGAGATCAACAACTATTCGATCATGGCCGGTGTCGTGGCACGCACTCTCGACTTCGACGTGATCCACTCCCACGACTGGCTCACCTATCCCGCCGGCATCCACGCCAAGCAGGTCACCGGCAAGCCCCTCGTGATCCATGTCCACGCCACCGACTTCGACCGCTCTCGCGG
>CAYWWE010000156.1:0-4587 GCA_964461785.1 uncultured Bacteroides sp. | reverse complement strand
TGCGGAAGCGGCCCACCTCGCCCAGGTCGTATCTCTTCTCGGAGAAGAAGAGGTTCTGGATCACCTCGCGCGCCGAAGCGTCGTCCGGCGGCTCGGCGTTGCGCAGCTGCCTGTATATGTACTGGATTGCCTCCTTCTCAGAGTTGGAGGTATCGCGCTGCAGGGTGTTGAAGATGATGCTGTAGTCAGTGGCGCTGACATCCTCCTTCTCGAGCAGGATGGTCTTCACGCCGCTGTCGAGGATGGCGTCGATCATATCCTCGGTCAGCACAGTCTCGCGGTCTACGATGACATCGTTGCGCTCGAGCGACATTACCTCGCCCGTGTCCTCATCGACAAAGTCCTCCACCCAGCTGTGGAGCACGCGCGCAGCGAGCTTGCGCCCTACTGCAGCCTTGAGATTGGTGCGGTTCACCTTCACCTCGTCGGCGAGGTCGAAAATCTGTATGATGTCGCGGTCGCTCTCCAGGCCGATGGCGCGCAGCAGCGTCGTCACGGGGAGTTTCTTCTTGCGGTCGATGTAGGCATACATGACATTGTTGATGTCAGTAGCAAACTCGATCCAGCTGCCGCGGAACGGTATGATGCGGGCAGAATAGAGCTTCGTGCCGTTGGGATGGATGCTCTGACCGAAAAACACGCCCGGGCTGCGGTGGAGCTGTGACACGACAACGCGCTCGGCACCGTTGATTACAAACGTGCCCTGCTCAGTCATGTAAGGAATAGGACCGAGGTAGACATCCTGGATCGAAGTGTCGAAATCCACATGGTCGGGATCAGTGCAGTAGAGCTTGAGCTTGGCCTTCAGCGGCACACTGTAAGTCAGGCCACGCTCCAGACATTCCTCGATGGTATAGCGCGGCGGATCGATATAGTAGTCGAGAAACTCGAGTACGAAATTGTTGCGGGTGTCTGCGATGGGGAAATTCTCGGCAAACACCTTGTACAGACCCTCGTTGCGGCGGTTCTCGGGAGGAGTGTCCAGCTGCAGGAAGTCACGGAAAGACTTGAGCTGCACCTCGAGAAAATCGGGGAACGGGAGCGGATTCTTAATCGAAGCGAAATTAACGCGCGGTTTTTCGGTTAAATTTTCTGCCATTGGGTTGAAATTAGATTGTAGCCCCGGGCGGGGATGCATTTACCCGCACACGGCGGGCCGGAAAAAGCCAACCAAGGTTAAGAAATCATAACAAACCTTGACGGCTCTGATGGGTCAGGAGGGAGGGTTTGGGATGAGTGAGAGGGTGAATCAGCGCATTGTGACGGGAAACCGGGTTGTGTACGGACACAAATAATTTTCAGACGCTATGCTCCCCGCCGGGGAGTAAGAATACATCCGAAAATCTGTGCCGCCTGCCATCTTCCTCATTTCCGCCATATCCCCCTTCGAGGCAGACTTGCGCGGAAAATCCCGATGGACCCGGACACACAATGTGATATGGGAAAAGGTTAAGGACTTCCCGGGCATCCCTCGCGGGAGCCGGGAGTCCTTAACCTTGTGTCGGTATTGAGTGCTTTTACTTCAGCTCTACCTCGGCGCCTGCCTCTTCGAGCTGCTTCTTCAGGCCCTCTGCGTCAGCCTTGGGGAGACCCTCCTTAACGGTGCTGGGAGCGCCGTCTACGAGCTCCTTAGCCTCCTTGAGGCCAAGACCGGTGAGCTCCTTGACGAGCTTCACGACTGCGAGCTTGCTTGCGCCGGGAGCCTTGAGGATTACGTCGAAGTTAGTCTTCTCTTCAGCGGCGGGTGCGCCTGCTGCGGGGCCGGCTGCTACAGCTACAGCTGCTGCTGCGGGCTCGATGCCGTACTCGTCCTTGAGGATCTGGGCCAGTTCGTTCACTTCCTTAACGGTGAGGTTAACCAGCTGTTCTGCAAAAGCTTTCAAATCTGCCATTTTCGTATGTATTTTTTATTGTTTTTAGTATTGGGGTGTTATTCTTTGTTGGAAAGGGTTTCCAGGATGCCGTGGAGCTTGCCGGCGCCGCTGTTGAGGGCGCTGATGACATTCTTCGCGGGCGACTGGAGAAGAGCGATGACATCGCCGATGAGCTCGTTCTTGCTCTTGATGTTGGCCAGGGTTTCCAACGACTCCTCGCCAATGTAGACAGTCTCCTCGACAAACGCACCCTTCAGAAGGGGAAGAGTGTCGTTCTTCTGGCGGAAATTCTTGATCAGCTTGGCCGGAGCGTTGCCGGTGTTGCTGAGAAGAAGGGTGGTCTCGCCGTGAAGCAGGTCGTAGAGTTCGCTATAGTCGATCTCGCTTGCCTCGAGAGCCTTCTTCAGGAGCGTGTTCTTAACACACAGCATCTTGATGCCATCCTTGAAGCAGGCGCGGCGAAGCGCGGAGGTCTTCTCGGCATCCAGGCCCGATGTCTGGGTCAGGTAGACACAGCTGTACTCAGCCAGAGTGTCGCCGATCATCTTTATTACGAGAGATTTTTCTTCCTTTTTCATTGTCTTCAGGTGTTAAGAGTTTAGTCGACCACAGTCTTCGTATCCACTTTCACACCGGGGCTCATGGTGCTCGAAAGATAAATGCTCTTGATATATGTGCCCTTGGCAGTGGCGGGCTTCAGCTTCACGAGCGTGTTGATGAACTCGCGGGCGTTGTCCTTCATCTGCTCGGGGGTAAACGATACCTTGCCGATAGAAGCATGAACGATACCGGTCTTGTCGACCTTGAAGTCAATCTTACCCTGCTTAACCTCCTTGACAGCCTTTGCGACGTCCATCGTCACAGTGCCGCTCTTGGGGTTAGGCATCAGGCCGCGGGGGCCGAGGATACGGCCTAAGGGGCCGAGCTTGCCCATCACGGAAGGCTGAGTGATGATCACATCAACGTCAGTCCAGCCGCCCTTGATCTTCTGGATATATTCGTCAAGTCCTACGTAGTCTGCGCCGGCTGCCTTGGCAGCCTCCTCAGCGTCAGGGTTGCATAGCACGAGCACACGCACCTGCTTGCCGGTGCCGTGGGGAAGAGATACCACGCCGCGGACCATCTGGTCTGCCTTGCGGGGGTCAACTCCCAGGCGTACGTCAATGTCAAGCGAGGAGTCGAACTTGGTGAAAGTGATCTCCTTCACCTTCTCGGCAGCCTCTGCCAGCGAATAGGCCTTTCCAGCTTCAATCTTGGACAAAGCCAACTTCTGATTTTTTGTCAGTTTTCCCATGTTATTGAAGTGTATTAGTTAAGTTCGGGGAATTCACCCTTTACGGTGATACCCATACTTCTGGCCGTACCGGCAACCATGCGCATTGCTGCGTCAACAGTAAAACAGTTCAAATCGGGCATCTTGTCTTCGGCAATCACCTTCACCTGATCCCAAGTAATCTCAGCCACCTTCGTGCGGTTAGGCTGGGCGGAGCCGCTCTTGATCTTCGCAACCTCCTTGAGCTGCACTGCAACCGGGGGAGTCTTGACGATGAAATCGAAAGATTTGTCAGTGTAATATGTGATTACAACAGGCAGAACCTTTCCGGCCTTATCTTGGGTACGGGCATTGAATTGCTTGCAAAATTCCATGATATTGATACCCTTCGAACCCAGGGCAGGACCTACCGGGGGCGAGGGGTTGGCTGCACCGCCTTTAATCTGCAATTTGATCTGTCCAGCAATTTCTTTAGCCATTGTTGTTGTTGATTTTATTTGTTTGTTCTCAGAGGGCGCTCACTGCGTCTGCGTAACATCAGCCGCGGCTTACTCCCTTTCCACTTGGGAATTTTCCAGCTCCAATACTGTCGGGCGACCAAATATCTTCACCTCTACCCTAATCTTCTGCTTCGGGGCGACTACCTCCTTGACTACGCCCGAAAAGCCGGTAAACGGACCATAGGTCACCTTTACCGCCTCGCCTACGATGTAGTCTTCGGCCTCGTCCTCCACAGTCTCGCGCAGCTCATCAGCTGCGCCGAGCATCCTCATCACTTCGCTCTCGCGCAGCGACTCGGGCTGGCTCCCCTTGGCACGCCCACGCAAAAAGTCAATGACATTAGTCGTGTTGCGCAGCTCATACTGCACTTCGCCGGTAAGGTTCGCCTTGACGAACACATAACCCGAATACAGCGTGCGCTCCTTTACGACCTTCTTGCCATTGCGCGTGGTCATCACCTTCTCGGTGGGTATCAATACCTGGGAAACATAACGGCCAAGATCGGTGTTCTTCACTGCCGCGTCGAGCACTTCCTTGACCTTTGCCTCCTTACCTGAAATGGCACGCAGCACGTACCACTCTTGCTTGTCTTCAGCCATTGAAACCAAAAAGATTAACGTTAGAAACTGATACCGTAGATGGTCTCCATCAACAGATTGAACACCTTGTCAACAGCCCAGATGAACACTGCGATGATGATGGAAGCTATCAGCACCAGCACCGAGCTGTTGACCAGCTGCTTCTGAGTTGGCCAGGACACCTTATAAACGAGCTCGTTATAAGATTCCTTTATATCCTTGATTAGATTCATTTCTTGATTCTTTAGCACGGGAAGAGAGGCTCGAACTCCCGACACCTGGTTTTGGAGACCAGTGCTCTACCGACTGAGCTATTCCCGTAAATCAGGGGCCTTCTAAGCCGAAGGCCCCTGAGAGGTAT
>CAYWWE010000155.1:0-4634 GCA_964461785.1 uncultured Bacteroides sp. | reverse complement strand
GTGACCGACCATGACGGACGCTTCTCCATTCCCTGCGATCATCAGGGAGTCATCGCCCGAATTACATCTGTAGGATATAAGCCTGTGCAAAGGGGATGCACGGATTTTGCTTTAGGAATCATAAGAATGTCGGCGAACTCCATTCGCCTTAATTCCGTAACTGTGGAGGCCGAAAATGCTGAACTGCTGTCGGATAAAAGCATATATCGCCCCACTCAGCGTCAGAAAAACGCATCGCAGACTGCTACAGATCTCCTTGTAAGAATGGCTATCCCGCAAATCGACGCACGCATGGGCTCATCAAGCATCAGCACTGCGTCGGGACAGCCGGTTCAGATTTATATTGACTATGTACCGGCCAAACCCGACGAGCTCAGGATGATGAGGATCTCGGATGTGAGATATGTGGAATATCTCGAATACCCTTCCGATCCGCGTTTTCAAGGCAACAAGTATGTTGTAAATTTCATAATGGTCAAGTATGAATACGGCGGATACGTCAAAGCGCTCGGTAACGAAAATTTCATTACCAACTCAGGCTTCATGCAGGCCAACGGACGTTTGGTCAAAGGCAGCATGAGTTATGACATACTGGGCTACGGCTACTATCTTGCCAACGATCACTTAGGCACATCTAAGACGGAAACATTCCACCTGCCACAGCAAACATTCAGCAGGGAAACGTTGACCGAGACGTCGCGTTATCGGAAACATGATTACGAAACCAGTTTCAGGGCATTATACAATAATGGTAACGTGACGGCAAACTCCCAAATTATCGCGGGTTGCTCCGACACACCTCACAACGACAATGGTGGCAAAGTGACTTATTCGGGCGACATCAACGAAACGGCGGATTTCAATACACTCGCCGACTCTAAAGAAAAATATATCAAGTACAGCGGTTATTATCTTTTCAGTTTGCCTAACGGCCACTCGCTGTCGGCAAACATGAATTATTCCTACTCCCATACCGATCAGAACTCGGTATATTCCGAGACCGGGGTCCAGGCAATCGGCAACGGGGCTTCCGATAACACACACGACGGAATGATAGTATTGAACTATAGCAAGTCATGGAATAAAAAGCATCATTTACGCGCAAGCGCTACAGGACTTTACGAGCATAACTTGACCAATTATTCGGGATCAGTCAATGCTCGCGACAGATCGACAACACGCTTCGGTCAACTGGGTGCTTCTTACGCCTTAAACGCAAGAAAAATTACCGCATCCATCGGCTTCGGCTGGGATTACATGACAACTGAACTCAATGATGTCAAATCATCCTCCGACTTTCCTTATATGGATGCCGAACTTCGATATGTGCCCGACAAGCGCAATTCGTTAAGCGGCGTCTTCCACTACTCGGTATGGCCTCCTTCATCCAACTACAAGAGTGAGAATCTCATCCATGTGTCGCCCTATATCTGGCACACCGGTAATCCCTTACTGAAATCGTACAGGAGCTACGATATAGATCTCAGTTACACCTTCATTCCGTCGAACCGTTTCCGCATGACAGCTTTCTCTCATATATGGATGGTAGGAAACCGGGCTGCTTTTGTGTATGAGCCTACAGCCGAGGGGATAATCCGAACAATCAAACAGCCGATCGGAAATTTCCACGACCTAACCTACGGCATCAATGCTTCCTCTGTGCTGATTGACCGAAAACTCAATCTCTACGGACGAGTGTGGCAGAAACTGAGTCACAATGGAGAGCCATTCAACTCAAATCACTCGTTTGTCGCATATTATGTGCAGGCATTGTACTACATAGGCAGTTATAATTTTGCCATGTCATATTCGTCAGAAAATATGCCTTATAACTACAACACCATGTCGGGCGAAACTACCCGTGTGAAAGACCTCTTCATAATTCAGGCCGGATGGAGCAACCAAACGTGGAATATACGCCTCACGGCCAACAACCTACAGCGCTGGAACTGGCGGGCTGCACACGAAACGATGGATAGCGATGCCTATTCCTACAGCAGGTGTGTCAGCAACACCTCAAAACATGCCAACGTCCAACTATCTGCCACATATACCTTCGGCTATGGCAAAAAGGTGAAGCAAGGTAACGACATAACCCGCCAGCAGGGAGCATCGTCGGGAATATTGAAATAATTAATTGTTGTCGGGATAGTGGGATTCCACCGGCCGTCAAACCGGTGGGCTCTCACTTTCTGTCCTTCTTCTTGTTATTGTTTTGTTTCTGACGGGTGCTGAAATCATTCCACCTTCTGTTCATGTTGCGGTGAGACTTATAAAGAGTGATTCCCGTGAGCTGCTTGAGAAGCGAAAGGGCTCTATGGCCGATCTTATAATTACCACGATAGCGGCTCAGAAGCCGGTAATCGGGCTTGACTTCCTGTAATCTTATCTGTTCGATATCGAGATTGTCAACTCGCGCCATCAGAGCCTCTACATCCGGCGGCAAAGCTGGCGCATCCATCGGCTCAAAAATACCTATCTCATCGAGATCAAATTTACGGCTCTCCCATTTTCTTGCCTCCTTGAGAGTCACATATTCACGGTCGAGCAAGTAGACGTCGGCTTCGGTAGTGACAAAATAAGGTTCATTTAACCTGTTGAACCTAAACATGTCATGGCCTCGCCCATTTGACTGTATGTTGAACGAATATCGGGCAAGATCCATTGGCGCCACAGAGTCCCCGACAACATCCTCATATCCCAGCCGGATTTTCAAGACTTCAAAATCCACGTCTTTCCTGAAAAAGCCCGACAGTTCAGGCACCCAGCGTCTTTCGGCCGTATCGGCCAGCACATTGATCCCGACAGATACTTTGTCTGACTTTTTCTCCCATATCTCGGCAATGCCATATCTGGCACAGATGGTGTCGGAGCCGTAATCAAGCCCCCGCAGACTGCCGGGCATAAACGTGAGAGGAGCAACACCCATCCAGTCGGACCACGAAAAATGATGATTGCTGGCATCGCTCACGCTATCAAGACCGGCATCGTTCGTAAAGCGGTAGTATGATTTACTGGTCAGCACCCTCGGTTTGGTCCACCCCTGATATTTAATCTTTTTCTCAGGCGGCAACATGAAATCGACCATTTTCTCCCTGAACAGAAAGACTGTGTCGGTATATGTCGACATGGTTGAGTATTCGCGGACATAGGCGAGAATATGCAGGTAACGGTCGGCGCGCGATTCAAACACCACCTCAGGCAGCTCATTGATCTTTTCAGAAAGGAAAACTGTGTCGACATCCAGGTTATGCACTTCCCGTGGGTTGAATCCCATATACGAGATTGTGAGGGGGAAGCTATCCGGCGCGATATGTGGCAATCGACCCCTGCTGTCGCTGAAACCTATTGTTTTGCCACCACGCCCACTGACAGAAGCATTGGGGAGCGGAGTATGAGTAAGGGAATCGGCAACAATAGTTGTTTTCTGTGCCTCTGCCATAAAGGCGGCAAGCAAAAGGATCAATAGGGAGAGAGTGTTGCGCATGGCTATCCTATCAATTATGGAGAGTGATGAGGACGATCTGTGGCCATGCGCCGAAACGGAATGCTATGTTCTCCCCTATTCCGGTACTTACATAGAGTGCCCGCGATCCTTCTAAGTATAGTCCGCCCCATTCGGGATAAGTCCACTTGGACGGCGACCAATTACCGATCTTGAACTGCATGGCATGTGTGTGACCTGCAAGCATAAGATCGACATCCGAGGCTGGTAACACCTCCCTACGCCAATGCGAGGGATCGTGAGACAACAGAATCTTGAATTCGTCGGCCGGCAATCCCTTAAGAGCCTTAGTGAGATCGGACTTATCGGGAAACATCCTGCTACCTGCATTGTCAACTCCGGCAATCGCAATGCTGTCGTTGCCACGCACGATCTGGATTGATTCATTTCTAAGAAGTCGCCAGCCGATTTCTTCCTCACCTCCGATCACTTTTGCAAGCTCTTTTGCAGGAGTGTCGGGAGCGGTGTAATCGCGATAGAGACAGTAATCATGATTGCCAAGCACAGAATAAATCCCGTCTTTAGCTTTCAGGCCTCCTAAAATATGCTTGAACATGTCCAGTTCGGATGCTGATGTATTGACCATATCGCCCGTAAACAGAATTAGGTCGGGGTTGAGAGCATTGACACGTTCTACTATTTTTTCCACCGTCGAAAGTGACGAAGCATAGGTGCCTATGTGGAAATCAGATAGCTGGACAATCCGGTAGCCATCAAACGCTTCAGGAATTTTCTTAGACCTGAATTCTACCCTTTCTACCGTTATCTTCTTCCAGCCTTCGAATATTCCGTAAAGGGATATCGTAAGCCACGAAGCTGCCACAACTATCGCAACGAAATTGAATACGACGGGAGCACCAGTCCATATCAATCCGACTCCCTTACCGATAAGTGAGATGACAGAAAATAGAAGCAAGGGAAACAGGACGCAAAGCGTGAGCCAAAAGAGCATATTGAGCATCTCCTGGCGCATATCGCCGAAAGCAAAGATTTTTATCAGTACAAAGTAGTAAGCGATTGTCGGCAAAAGGATGATTCCCTTCCCCCACCACGGCCATTTAGCCACAACACCGAACACGATATAGGCATCAGGCAGCAGGATCAGCAACGCCAAAACCAAAAATATAGT
>CAYWWE010000154.1:2679-4683 GCA_964461785.1 uncultured Bacteroides sp. | reverse complement strand
TATGGCATTACCCAACCGTGGCGTAGCATTATCCAGAAAACATTGAACGAAAATCTAACAGCCTTCGGTTATCATGATAAAGAGGATGAAACAGACTCATCCTTCAACGACACGCGTGGAAGAACTATCGACAATCTCTCCCTCTAAGTTAATTCCAAAGGACATATTGAGGTTTCGGCACTTATCAACAGTAAGCATCACAGAAAATTCGTACGACCAAATATGGAAATCTACTCTGACTTGATGAAGCAAGATATCTTCAACCTTCCGTTCGAAGACAAAATACGATTAATCGAGACTCTCTTTCCAGTTTAATAAACTTAATGCTGCCTACAAAGTGGGTGAGGATTTGGCTGGGCGGGAGAAAATGATTATCTTTGCAGCGGTTTTTGCGGGTTGTCCGCATCAATCATTATCCAACATCATAATATCCACTCTGTTAACCCTAACATGAAGTACGAAACCGTTTTCATCTTAACTCCCGTTTTGTCTGACGAACAGGCAAAGGAAGCGGTAGAAAAGTTCACGAAGGTGCTCACCGACAACGGCGCCGAGATCGTGAACACCGAGTTCTGGGGACAGCGCAAGCTCGCCTACCCCATCCAGAAGAAGTCCACCGGCTACTACAACCTCGTAGAGTTTGACGGCGATCCCACCCTCGTCAAGAAGCTCGAGACAGCCTATCGCCGCGACGAGCGCGTAATGCGCTTCCTCGTGTTCCGTCTCGACAAGTATGCCGCCGAGTATGCCGCCAAGCGCCGCAACATCCGCGCCGCCAAAGCCGCCGCTCCCGCCGAACAAACCGTAAACGCTGAATAAAGGAGGACTAAATCATCATGGCAAACGCTAATTCCGAAATACGCTACCTCACCCCGATGTCGGTCGACGTCAAGAAGAAAAAATATTGCCGTTTCAAGCGTAGCGGCATCAAGTATATCGACTACAAGGATCCCGAATTCCTGAAAAAATTCCTCAATGAGCAGGGTAAGATTCTCCCCCGCCGCATCACCGGTACCTCGCTGAAGTTCCAGCGCCGCGTGGCTCAGGCCGTTAAGCGTGCCCGCCACCTCGCCCTTCTGCCCTACGTTACCGACCTGATGAAGTAATCCATCCCATCCACCCACACCTCTTAATCAGGAAACAGAAATGAAAGTCATCCTCAAAGAAGATATCTCCAACCTCGGCTACAAGGACGACGTGGTTGAAGTAAAGTCGGGCTACGGCCGCAACTATCTCATCCCTCAGGGCAAAGCCGTTATCGCAACCGACAGCGCCCTCAAGATCCTTGCCGAAAACCAGCGTCAGCGCGCCCACAAGCTCGCCAAGATCAAGGCCGACGCAGAGGCCATCGCCGCCGCTCTCGAAGGCGTTAAGCTCACCATCGGCGCCAAGACCAGCTCTACAGGCACCATCTTCGGCTCTGTCAACGCCCTCCAGATCGCCGAGGCTCTCGAGAAGCTCGGCCACAACATCGACCGCAAGCTCATCGATGTCAAGGAGAGCATCAAGGAGGTAGGCGAATACAACGCCACCATCAAGCTCCACAAGGAAGTTGTTGTGGAAGTTCCCTTCGAAGTTGTAGCAGAGTAATCTCCGCTCCACCCATAATCACAGTTCGCGCCCCGGACTTGCTTCAGGCAGGCCCGGGGCGCGACTTTTACTTCACAGGGTTTAACGGAGCGACGGAGCCGGGGCCGCTCCCGACGCGCCGAGCGCCAGACTGGCTACTTCGGTGCGGGCGGCATCATATAGCCCGGCGTCGATAAAGGCGCGGAGCAGTTCGGCTCCCCCCTCGACAAGGACAGAGGTAACACCTCTATCCCAAAGCAGTTTCAGCAGATCATCCGGACCGGCATCGGGCGCAATCACCACCTGCTCCACACCCTCGGGCAGATCGGCTCGGAGGGCGGCGGTGAGATACAGGGTGCCCGGGCGGGAGAAGATATTGCTGTCGGGGCTTACGCGGCCACGGCGGTCGACCACCACACGGAGCGGCTCGCGGCT
>CAYWWE010000154.1:0-2579 GCA_964461785.1 uncultured Bacteroides sp. | reverse complement strand
TTGACGCCCCGTCCCGCAACGGCGGGATAGGGGTCGAGCGTGGCCACCACCACGCGCGGGATTCCGGTGTCGATGATCAACTTGGCGCAAGGCGGGGTGCGCCCGTAGTGCGAGCATGGCTCAAGGGTGACATACATGGTGGAGTCGCGCAACAGATGGCGGTCGGCGGGAGCCACCGAGGCCACAGCGTTAACCTCGGCGTGGCCATGACCCACCTGACGGTGCCACCCCTCGCCGATGATTCCGACACCGGGCGCCACTATCACCGCCCCCACCATCGGGTTGGGCGAAGCGTCGAGGCGACCCTGCCGCGCGAGCTGCAGAGCCCGCGCCATATAGCGGCTGTCTATTTCCAATCTCCTTGCTCTTTTATAAGTTCAACGAGGCGGTCAACGGCCTCCTCCTGAGGTATATTCTTCACGATACATTGCTTGCCTTTGTAGAGGCTCACGCAACCGGTGGCGGCGCCCACATAGCCGTAGTCGGCGTCGGCCATCTCGCCAGGACCGTTGACGATGCAACCCATCACGCCTATTTTCAAGCCCTTGAGGCCGCTCGTGGCTTCTTTGATGCGCGCCAGTGTGGTCTGGAGGTCAAACAGCGTGCGGCCACACGAGGGGCACGCGATATATTCCGTTGCCGTGATGCGCCGCCGCGTGGCCTGAAGGATGGCAAACGCCAGCCCCGCAGCCTCGCCGGCATCGGTTATGCCTCTGCCCGGCTCGATCCAAAGTCCGTCGGCCAGACCGTCGAGCAGCAGCGGCCCGAGATCAATGCAGGCCCGCACAACAGCATCGTCGGCATCGTCGCCGTCGGCTGTCAGCTTCACTATCACAGGATTAGGCGCGCCGGCAATCATGAGCCTGTTGATGGCCGCGGCCACATGGCCGGCAAAATTGGGATGAGAGGAAGTGACAACGATAGCCATGCCGGGATCAACCTCCGGCACCTCGCGCAGAATATCCTCGGCATCGATCTCCACGAGGTTGTCGGCCCGCGGTGCGATGATGTCGGGATGGCGCTCGGGGCGATAGTCAGCATCGGGATCTGAGGCCACCACAACGGGCACCTTGTCGCCTCCTATGGCGGCGACTCCTACGCCCTGCTCGGTGAGAGCTATTTCTACAGTCGCGCGCCGACCGGGCCGGAATGGATCGCGGTCAGGCGCCCCGGGAGCGTCTATTGCCGGAGCCGAGGCAATGCGGGCGATATGATCGGCAATCCTGCGCGCCACCGGCAGCTCCGCCTCGGGCTCCTCGCTCAGCGACACCCTTATCGTGTCGCCCAGTCCGGAGGCGAGCAAAGTGCCTATTCCAATGGCGCTTTTCACACGGCCATCCTCGCCGTTGCCGGCCTCGGTCACGCCGAGATGAAGCGGGAAGTGCATATCCTCGGCCTCCATCGCAGCGGCCACGCGGCGCACCGTCTCGACCATCACGCCTACATTCGACGCCTTGATCGACACCACGATACGCCCGAAGCCGAGCTCGCGGCAAGCCCTGAGATATTCCATGGCGCTCTCGGTCATCCCCTCCGGCGTATCGCCGTAGCGGCTCATGATGCGGTCGGAGAGCGACCCGTGGTTCACGCCTATGCGCAGAGCCGTGCCGTTGGCCTTGCATATCTCGATGAGAGGCCTCAGCGCCTCGGTTATCCTGGCGCGCTCGGCGGCATACTCCTCGTCGGTGTATTCGAGCTTCTTGAACGTGCGCCCCGGGTCGGCGAAATTGCCAGGGTTGATGCGCACCTTTTCCACCCGTCCCGCCGCCTCAAAAGCGGCGCGGGGATTGAAATGGATGTCGGCCACCAGAGGCACATCGCATCCGCGCGAGCGCATCAGGTCGCGTATGGACGTCAGGTTAGCCGCCTCCCTCACGCCCTGGGCCGTGAGCCTCACAAGGTCGGCTCCCGCCTCGGCGATGCGGATGGCCTGAGCAGCCGACCCCTCGGTGTCCATCGTCGAGGTCGAGGTCATCGACTGCAGCCGTATCGGGTTATCGCCGCCAATAGCAGTGCGCCCCACGGCAACCTCCACCGTAGGGCGGCGCCGATAGTCGAAGCGGCTCATCAGTTGGTCTTGAAAGCATACTTCACCTCGGCAAGATCGGCGTTGGCCTTAACGATCTTGTCGGCAAGAGCGGCGCGATAGGCGTCATATCGGGCGGCGAGAGCCTCGTCGGCCAGCGCGAGCATCTCCACGGCCAGCACCGCAGCGTTCATCGCCGCATTGATGCCAACGGTTGCGACACTGATGCCCGGGGGCATCTGCACGATCGATAGCAGGGCATCCTGCCCCTGGAGAGTAGAGTCGATAGGCACACCGATCACCGGCAGCGGAGTCATGGCCGAGATCACTCCCGGCAAAGCTGCAGCCATGCCGGCAGCGGCGATTATCACCTTGATACCCCGGTCTTTGGCCCCGCGTGCAAACTCCTCGACCTGAGCCGGAGTGCGGTGAGCCGAAAGGGCGTTCATCTCAAAGGGCACCTCCATCTTGTCAAGGAAGTCGGCCGCCTTGCGCAGCACGGGCAGATCGCTCGTGCTACCCATTATAATGCTTACTTTAGCTGTCATTTGCA
>CAYWWE010000153.1:0-4775 GCA_964461785.1 uncultured Bacteroides sp. | reverse complement strand
TTAGTCATCAAGTTTATATGGCAGTACGCATAGTGGGAGTTGACCTCCCCCAAAATAAGAGAGGTGAGATAGCCTTGACCTATATCTTCGGCATCGGTCGCAGCGCTGCAAAGAGCATCCTCGACAAGGCCGGAGTTAACCGCGACATCAAAGTCAAAGACTGGACCGACGATCAGGCCGCCAAGGTTCGCGAAGTGATCTCTGCCGAGCATAAGGTGGAGGGTGACCTCCGCAGCGAGATCCAGCTCAACATCAAGCGTCTCATGGATATCGGTTGCTACCGCGGCATCCGCCACCGCAACGGTCTTCCCGTCCGCGGTCAGAGCACCAAAAACAACGCCCGTACACGCAAGGGCCGCAAGAAAACAGTCGCCAACAAGAAGAAAGCTACAAAATAATATCACCAGTTTATGGCTAAAAAGACAGTCGCAGCTAAGAAGAGAAACGTTAAGGTCGACGCCAACGGTCAGCTTCACGTACACTCTTCCTTCAACAACATTATCGTGTGCCTGGCAAATTCAGAGGGTCAGGTCATCTCATGGTCCAGCGCAGGTAAGATGGGCTTCCGTGGCTCAAAGAAGAATACCCCCTACGCAGCCCAGATGGCCGCTCAGGATTGTGCCAAGACCGCTTTCGACCTTGGCCTCCGCAAGGTGAAGGCCTATGTAAAGGGTCCCGGCAACGGCCGCGAATCCGCCATCCGTACCATCCATGGCGCCGGTATCGAAGTGACCGAAATCATCGACGTTACTCCGCTGCCCCACAACGGTTGCCGTCCTCCCAAGCGCAGAAGAGTCTGATCTTTCCCGCCGACCGGATCAGATGTCAGGAGTCCGGATCCGGGTGGAGGATTCTCATATCGCGGGCTTGCCGCATGGCGCGGCAGGAGCATCCCAGGCGTCGCTCAAGCCGGCTCTATTGCCGGCGACGCCGCTCCGGCTAATTTTTTCGATCAACCAGCGCCAGCCCGAAAGCAGCGCATATATCAGTCTCTGATTATGCCGCGCCCCGATGAGGCACACTCTCCCCAACCCGCCGAAATGACTCCCCGCCCCATGTCCTCCGACGTCGAATAGACCATACTTTTCATCACCTCTCTATGGTCGCGGCTGCACGTCGCAGGCATCCGGGCAACATCCTGCCGGAATCTTCCGACACCTTTTCCCATCCACGGCAAGATCGTCGTTTCATCCATCCTCTCCCTCGTTTATCTTCCTTTACATAACTTCAGCACAAACCTACTTATCAATGGCAAGATATACCGGTCCTAAGACCAAGATCGCCCGCAAATTCGGCGAACCTATCTTCGGCCCCGACAAAGTCCTCTCCAAAAAGAACTTCCCCCCGGGCCAGCATGGCGCCAACAAGCGTCGCAAGACCTCCGAGTATGGTGTTCAGCTCCGTGAGAAGCAGAAAGCCAAATACACCTACGGTGTCCTCGAGCGCCAGTTCCACAATCTCTTCGAGAGAGCATCACGCATCAAGGGTATCACCGGTGAGATCCTTCTGCAGCTCCTCGAGAGCCGTCTCGACAATGTCGTATATCGTCTGGGTATCGCCAAGACCCGTGCGGCAGCCCGTCAGATCGTCCTCCACCGTCACATCACCGTCAACGGTCAGGTAGTTAATATCCCCTCATATCAGGTGCAGCCCGGCGATGTTGTCGGTGTCCGCGAAAAGGCCAAGTCTCTCGAGGTCATCGCCGATTCACTCGCAGGTTTCAACCACAGCAAGTATCCCTGGATCGAATGGGACGAGAGCGCCAAGGCAGGCAAGTTCCTTCATGTCCCCGCTCGCGAAGACATACCCGAGACCATCAAGGAGCAGCTCATCGTCGAGTTGTATTCTAAGTAATCTTAATTTCGATCCAAATGGCTATCTTAGCATTTCAAAAACCCGACAAGGTTATCATGCTTGAAGCCGACAACTCCTTCGGCAAGTTTGAATTCAAGCCCCTGGAGCCCGGCTACGGTATCACAATAGGCAATGCTCTCCGCCGCATCCTCCTCTCCTCCCTCGAGGGCTTTGCCATCTCGTCGATCCGCATCGACGGCGTCCTTCATGAGTTTGACACGATAGAGGGAGTGGTTGAAGATGTGACCAACATCATCCTTAACCTCAAGAAAGTTGATCTCAAGCAGGTTGTTGACGACGTTGACTTCGAGCGTGTCCTTATCAATGTATCCGGCAAGGAGGAGTTCCGCGCCGGCGACATAGGTAAGGCTCTTAGCGGGTTTGAGGTCCTCAACCCCGACCTTGTCATCTGTCATTTGGCTCCCGGAGCTTCTTTCTCAATTGAGCTTACTGTCAACAAAGGACGCGGATGGGTGCCTGCGGAGGAAAACCGCAATCCTTCCGATGATGTCAATGTTATTGCCATCGACTCGATCTACACTCCTATCAAGAATGTCAAGTATACCGTCGACAACTTCCGTGTAGACCAGAAGACTGACTACGACAAGCTCACTATCGAGATCACCACCAACGGCTCCATCCTTCCCAAAGAGGCACTCAAGGAAGCAGCAAAGATCCTGATCTACCACTTCATGCTCTTCTCCGACGAGAAGATCACCCTCGAGACCAACGAAGAAGACGGCACCGAGGAATTTGACGAGGAGGCACTCCACATGCGTCAGCTCCTGAAGACCAAGCTCGTCGACATGGATCTTTCTGTCCGCGCCCTCAACTGCCTCAAGAGCGCCGAGGTCGAGACTCTCGGCGAACTCGTCCGCTACAACAAGACCGACCTCCTGAAGTTCCGCAACTTCGGCCGCAAGTCGCTCACTGAGCTGGATGATCTTCTCTCTAATCTCAACCTCCAGTTTGGGATGGATATTTCACGATACAAACTCGATAACGACACCATCAAGCAATGAGACATAATAAAAAATTCAATCACCTCAGCCGCAAGAAGGCTCATCGCGACTCACTGCTCGCCAATATGACCATCGCCCTGATCATGCGCAAGCGCATCTTCACCACGCTGGCTAAGGCAAAGGCTCTCCGCGTGTATGCAGAGCCCCTCATCAACCGCGCAAAGGACGATTCGATGGCCAACCGTCGTCTTGTCTTCAGCCACCTCCAGAACAAGGAGGCTGTCACTGAGCTCTTCCGTGAGGTCGCTCAGAAGATCGCCGACCGTAACGGCGGCTACACCCGTATCCTCAAGACCGGTCACCGTCTCGGTGATAACGCCAAGACCTGCTTCATCGAGCTCGTAGACTACAACGAGGCTATGCTCAAGACATCAGGCGAGGCAAAGAAGAGCCGCACACGTCGCTCGCGTCGTAAAGCGGCTCCCGCAGCCGAGGCCGCTCTTCCCGAGCTTCCCGCAGCCGAAGAGCCCGTTGCAGAGCTTCCCGCAGCCGAGTAATAACACTCTACTGATAGATTCCGGCATCCCCGCCCTCAAACTGAGCGGGGATGCTGCTTTTTTTGTGCGGCGATTGGGCTATTCCCATGAAAAATTATTAACTTTGCAGTGATATAGGCATCATTTGTCCGAAACTTAGTCACAACACAAACAATAACATAATCCACCGTTATGAAAATCGAAAAAATCATCGGTCGCGAGGTTCTTGACTCGCGTGGCAATCCTACCGTTGAAGTCGACGTAATCCTCGAATCCGGCGCTTTCGGCCGCGCCTCCGTTCCCTCCGGCGCATCTACCGGCGAAAATGAAGCTCTCGAACTCCGCGACGGCGACAAGAGCCGCTACATGGGCAAGGGCGTCACCAAGGCTGTTGCCAACGTAAACGGCCCCATCGCCGAGGCTCTCATCGGCATGTCTGCTCTCGACCAGATCCGCATCGACGAGACTATGCTCGCACTCGACGGAACCGAGACAAAGAGCAACCTCGGCGCCAACGCCATCCTCGGCGTTTCCCTCGCCGTTGCCAAGGCTGCCGCTGACTATCTCGATCTCCCCCTCTACAAGTATATCGGTGGCTGCAATACTTATGTGCTCCCCGTTCCGATGATGAACATCATCAACGGCGGTGCTCACTCCGACGCTCCCATCTGCTTCCAGGAGTTTATGATCCGTCCCGTAGGCGCAACAACCTTCAAGGAAGGCATCCGCATGGGCACAGAGGTGTTCCATAACCTCAAGAAGGTGCTCCACGCCCGCGGCCTCTCCACAGCTGTAGGTGACGAAGGTGGTTTCGCTCCCGCTCTCGACGGCACCGAAGATGCCCTCAACGTTATCATGGAGGCTATCAAGAAGGCCGGCTACACTCCCGGTAAGGATGTCACCATCGGTCTTGACTGCGCTTCGTCTGAGTTCTATGTTGATGGCGTTTATGACTATCACCAGCTCAAGGACGGCACCGTCAAGGAGCCCAACGGCAAGAAGCTCACCTCGAAGGAGCAGGCTGAATATCTCGAGAAGCTCATCACCGAATATCCTATCGACTCTATCGAAGACGGCATGGCCGAAAACGACTGGGAAGGCTGGAAGATCCTTACCGAGCTCATCGGCGACCGCTGCCAGCTCGTAGGCGACGACCTTTTCGTGACCAACGTGAAGTATCTCCAGAAGGGTATCGACCTCGGCTGCGCCAACTCGATCCTCGTGAAGGTTAATCAGATTGGCTCGCTCACCGAGACCCTCCGTGCTGTAGAGCTCGCTCAGCGCAACGGCTACACCGCCGTTATCTCCCACCGCTCGGGTGAGACCGAAGACGCTACCATCGCCGACATCGCTGTTGCCACCAACGCTGGCCAGATCAAGACCGGTTCCGCTTCGCGTTCCGACCGTATGGCCAAATACAACC
>CAYWWE010000152.1:0-4802 GCA_964461785.1 uncultured Bacteroides sp. | reverse complement strand
AAATTAGCAAATTTTTAACAACAACAGTTTTTTTAAACAAAAAACGAAGGGGAATATGCTATAAAACATATTTTACTCCTGCATCTGCAAGAAAAATGATTTTTTTACCGTCGGGAGGTGATGATTTCCGATCCCAGTACGTAATATTATCAGGTGAAAGCCTGAACCAACAATGAGACAGAACGAACTATTTGAAAATATATATCACTGCCACTTCCGACGGCTATACGAGATGGCCTTCCGTGTGCTGCATGACAAAGACGATGCACTCGACACCGTTCATGATGTGATGCTGGGTCTTCACGCTCATCTTGATGAGATGAAAAATGATCCCGCATCCTACCTGTCCGCTTCGTTGCGCAACAGGCTGGCTGACCGCCTGCGCAAAATGGACTTGGAAGAGCGACACGCCAGATGGATCGCCGAGGACAATGATGAGGCTATTGACGCCGGATTCGGAGAAGAAGCTGACCGTCAGAAGTACATCTTTTTAATCAATAGAGTTGTCGAAAGTGAATTATCACCGGCTGTAAAACGGGTTTTCGATGCCGTGTTCCGCCATGGACGAAGCTATGCCGATGTAGCCTCCGACCTATCAATTTCCGTATCGACCGTCAACAAGCATGTGGTAACTGCACTAAAGATTCTCAGACAATATTTTAAAGACAATCAGATATGAAAGCCTACATCGATGACACTCCCCGCAAGGATGGGAACGAAATGCCTGAGCTTTACTCAACAGGCGTGGAAATCAGACGATCTCTTCTGGAGATTCCGGAAGCTGATGCCGACAAGGAGTTTGAGCGGACTATCAACAGCTTGAAATCCCAGAAGAAACATATCCTCACCCTTAACTGGAAGCGCCCAGTGGCTGCTGCAGCAGTAATCCTTGTTATAGGGAGTGTGGCAGCAACAGGGCTTATAGGTTCCAAGTGGAGCTGGCACAGCAATCCCGAAGAAACCGCGACCGCTCCTGCAACTGAATCGGTAGTGACCTATCTGCCCGATCAGGGTGAGAGATCTGACACCCTCGTGAAATTTCCAGAGTGTGTTGTTTACGATCGCAAGCCCCTTGAAGAAATACTGAAGGAGATCTCAAAAACACTCTGCATACCGGTAGAATGTATGTCGGAGAAGACCGGAATACGAATTTATCTTTCACTTCCGGCAGGGAGCAATGTCAATGACCTCGTCAAACTCCTGAATGCATTCGATAATATAGAAGCTGAAATGGTTACGGATGGAGATAACAACCAAAAACTTGTTGTGAGATGAAAAGACCCGTCTTCATTACCGCATTGGCTCTCCTTTCGATCCTCAGCTTTCAAGTCTATGCCAAAACTATTGTTGCCAACCGCACTCCACTTTCAGAAGTGCTTAAGCAGATCGATCAGGCCTCAGACACTGCATCTGTAAGTTTTGTATACGAAACACTTGAAGAATATCCTGTTACCGAAACTATAAACACCGACAATATTGTCGACGCAGTTTTCAAGGCCGTAGGGTTCTATCCTGTTAAAGTCTCGGTATTGGAAAATGGAAAGATGATTGCAGTGGCGCCAAGGTCGACACAAGCAGAAAAGATCATCGGTCGCATTACTGACGAAAAAGGTACCCCGGTTGAATATGCCACAGTCAGACTGTTTTCAATACCCGACTCCAACTTTATCGGGAGCGGGGTATCAAACACGGTAGGTGACTTTGTAGTTAACATCGACAGGCCTAAGGCAAGTTTAAGCATAACCGCCATTGGCTATCGCCCCTTAAACATGAAAGTCGGCCCCGGCAGACTCGGAACGCTCATACTATGCTCGAATCCACTAACTCTCAACGAGATAACCGTGAAGGCTGATTACATTGTAAGCGAAGGAGGCAAAATCACAACCCGTCCTACTGCATCACAGATTAATCACTCCATGGACATCTTTTCACTTATTAGCCAAATGCCACTGCCGGGTGTGTATGTCGACCCGATACAAAGGACCATCACAGCCTACGGCGAAAATCCCGTGATACTTGTTGATGGGGTGGAACGAACCATGAGCGAATTACTCAATCTCCGCCCTCAGAATGTGAGCCGCATCGAATATATCACTGATATTCCTGCCAAATATATCAGCCGTCGTCCCCCGGTGGTAATCAATATCATCCTCAAGGAGCCTCAGGAGGGTGGAAACGCATGGACCAACGCACAGTCGGCTGTGAATGCTGGATTTATCGATGCAGATGCAGGAGGCAGCTATAATCAAGGAAGGTCTGAGTTCTCATTATATTATGGTTACAGCTACCGCGACTACAACAAGCGGGTCATTGACCAGAAAGAAAGTTACATTGCCCCCGACACGCGAATAGACATAGACAGCAAGGGCCGGAAATCGCCTTTCGACTACAATACGAACAATATTGAGGCTGCCTACACCTACCGCCATTCCGAATCGGCATTTCTTACGTCGAAAGTCGATGTTACTTCGGTAATACGTCATGCGGATGAAAACGCCGACGTCGCCGACTCTTATTCCGGGAACTATATTCGCCACAGCCAGACCCGCAACGCAAATCTGTCCGTGAGACCCGACATTTATTTCCATAAAGACTGGAAAGAAAACGGCAAATTCGAAATCCAGGCTACCGGCAACATAAGTAATGTTGATTATACCCGCAACCTCACCGACACTGTCAACGGAGCTCCTATAGCAAGTTATCCCTCACGGTTAAAGTCATCGGTAAGAAGTATCAGAGTCGAAACAAGCTTCGAAAGGTCACTCGGTCATTACTCCGTCAATCTCGGATATAGCTTCAACTATTCACGTTCGCGCAACGACTATATCCTGGAAAATTACAGGCAATATCTCCGCTCATCGACAAACTCGGTGTATGGCGGAATATCAGGATCTATCGGTGAGATCTACACAAGTCTCAAAGGTTCAATAGGATTCATAAACTATCCCGGAGAAAAGAAATATTCCCAAATCAAGAAGCCCACGGCCAACCTGAATCTCTACCTCTGGAAATGGCTCTCAAACTCTTTTGAAGCGAGCATCAATGCCGAATACTGGACCATTCGTCCATCGCTTACTCAGGTAACGGATTTCATGCAACGCTACGATGGTTATCTTCTCAGTTCCGGCAATCCCGATCTAAGAATCCAGCAGTCCTACAGCGTGACACCAAACGTGAGATGGCAAAAAGACCGCCTATGGGCTCAGATTAGCTTGGGATGGCTCCACAACCGTCATCCAATCTATACCACCTATGAATATATCGGAGACGGTGAATTTCTCAAGCGACCGGTAAATGGGTCTCATAATTACGATCTGACACCACGCCTGAGTATCGGTGCAAATCAGATTTTCAAAGGCCATTTCTCAGCTATGTTCAATTTCAGCTACCGTCATCAGAAATATGTGTGTCAGGACGGGACTTACACCCTCAATGCTCCCGACTGGATTTTGACTCTTTCCGGCTACTATGGCGAGTGGATGTGTCAGTTCTCGCTCAAGCACCCCGGTCGCTATCTATATGGGCCGACAATTAATCGGGATGAGAATCATAACCAGCTGCTCGTTTCGAGATCGCTCGGATCACACTGGAAGGTGTTCGGCAGCATAGCCTATTTCCTTAAACATGAGGGCACGGTCTATCCTTCAAGCTCGAAAACACTTCACCACACTCTCACCCAAGTCACTAATATCTGGGACAATCACGCGATGGTTGTACTCGGAGTTCGATATAGCGGGGCTTTTGGCCGCATATTCAAAACCGGGCAGCGAAGCCTTAACGGAGGCGCCGGATCGGGCGACTACAAGGTTGTCCAATAGAGCCGAACGCTTTAGAAGAATATAAGATAATAGTTATGAATGATAGTCCTTAACGTTTTGACCGGAGCAGGCAGCGATTGCAAGCCCCGGTCTTTTATTTTTCTTCCGAATTCAACTTCAAAACAATAATGTCAGTTTGTCAGCAATAATACAGCGCCCACTCCGAATCAAAACATCCACAACTTATTAAAAAACGTTAATACAAATTCATCTCAACTTTTTTGGCACAGTATTTGTTTCACTAATGTCAGGACGCAAGGATCAGGAGATCCGAAAGAGATCGGAAGCCACTCCTGCCCTGCTCCACATTAACTAACCGAAAATTCAAGAAACAATATTAAACAAACTTATCTATTATGGGAAAAATAATTGGTATAGACCTTGGAACGACCAACTCTTGCGTTTCCGTACTCGAAGGTAATGACCCCGTAGTTATCCCTAACAGCGAGGGCCGTAACACAACTCCCTCCATCGTTGCATTTGTTGATGGCGGCGAGCGTAAGGTAGGTGATCCTGCCAAGCGTCAGGCCATCACCAACCCTAAGCGCACCATCAACTCGATCAAGCGTTTCATGGGTGAGACTTATGATCAGGTCAAGAACGAAATCGAGCGTGTGCCTTACAAGGTTGACCGCGCCGACAACAATACTCCGCGTGTCGACATCGACGGCCGCGAATATACCCCGCAGGAAATCTCCGCAATGATTCTTCAGAAGATGAAGAAGACAGCCGAAGATTATCTCGGCCAGAGCGTGACCGAGGCTGTCATCACCGTACCTGCCTATTTCAATGACGCACAGCGTCAGGCAACTAAGGAAGCCGGCGAGATCGCAGGCCTCAAGGTTCGTCGTATTGTCAACGAGCCTACTGCCGCCGCTCTTGCCTACGGCCTTGACAAGACCGACAAGGATCAGAAGATTGCCGTGTTTGACCTCGGTGGCGGTACATTTGATATCTCTATCCTTGAGCTCGGCGACGGCGTGT
>CAYWWE010000151.1:0-4812 GCA_964461785.1 uncultured Bacteroides sp. | reverse complement strand
GCTCCGCTGGTACATGATAGCCAATTCGAGCCCGTGGGACAACCTCAAGTTTGATCCCGAAGGTGTTGCAGAGATGTCGCGCAAATTCTTCTCGACGCTCCATAACACCTACTCCTTCTTCGCGCTCTACGCCAATGTCGACGGATTCGATCCGGAAGCGCCCCAGATTCCTCTCGCCGAGCGTCCGGAAATCGACCGTTGGATCATCTCGCTCCTCAACACCCTCATCATCACCGTGCAGGAGAGCCTCGAAGACTATGAACCCACGCGCGCAGCCCGCGCCATAACCGAGTTTGTGTGCGACAATCTCTCCAACTGGTATGTGCGTCTCAACCGCAAGCGCTTCTGGGGAGGAGAGATGACCCCCGACAAGCTCTCGGCCTACCAGACCCTCTACACCTGTCTGCGCACCGTAGCGCTGCTCATGGCTCCGATAGCTCCGTTTGTGTCAGACCGTCTTTATCGGGATCTCACCGATGCCGGATCGTCCGTCCATCTGGCCGACTTCCCTGAAGCCGATGCCGCCGAAATCGACAAGGATCTTGAACGCCGCATGGAGATTGCCCAGACAATCACGTCGATGGCTCTCGCCCTGCGTCGCAAGGCTTCGATCAAGGTGCGCCAGCCGCTCAAACGCATCATGGTGCCCGCTATCGACGAGCGCAGCCGCGAGGATATCCTCTCCATGGCGCCGCTCGTGCTCAGCGAGATCAATGTCAAGGAGCTCAAGATCGTAGACTCTGATGAGGGGATCCTTGTGAAGCGTGTCAAACCCGACTTCAAGAAACTCGGCCCGCGATTCGGCAAGATGATGAAACAGGTTGCAGCCGCCATTCAGGCTATGTCGGCCGATCAGGTCAACACCCTTGAGCGCGAAGGTCATCTGACCATCGATGTCAACGGCACACCCGCCGAAGTGGACCGGGCCGACGTAGAGATCATCTCCGAGGACATACCCGGCTGGCTCGTGGCCAACGAGGGCAATCTGACGATCGCTCTCGACGTGGAGGTCACCCCCGAACTCCGCGCCGAAGGCATAGCCCGCGAAGTGGTCAACCGCGTACAGAACATCCGCAAGGCACGCGACTATGAGATCACCGATCGCATCTGCGTCACCTTCGCCTCTCCCTCTATGGAGGTGCGTCAGGCTCTGGAGACATGGAGCGACTATGTAGCATCACAGATTCTCGCGTCGAAATATGAAATCGTTCCGGCCGACACCATCGCAATGGAGGGTGTGGAACACCTCGATCTCGACGACACTTCGGCAGACGTAGTCATAACCCTTTCCCGCTAATCCCCCCACTGAGAGAATAATGGCAGAAAAAAACCGCTACAGCGACGAGGAGCTTCAGGAGTTCAAGGAGCTTATACTCAAAAAACTTGAGAAAGCCCGCCGCGACTATGAACTGCTCTGGGCCGACGTGACCGGATCGGAAGGTAACGACACAGCCGACACTTCGCCCACATTCAAGGCCCTCGAAGAGGGTGCGGGCACTCTCGGCAAAGAAGATGCCGCCCGGCTTGCATCCCGCCAGCTGACATTCATCAAACACCTGCAGGGTGCTCTGCTGCGTATCGAAAACAAGACCTACGGCATCTGCCGCGTGACAGGCAAGCTGATACCCAAGGAACGCCTTCGCGCGGTGCCCCACGCCACGACATCGGTCGACGGCAAGACCGCCGAGACACGCCGCCAGTAATCCCCACACGTTCCATAACCTGATGAAACAGCACAAGGGACTTCTGGCCGCGGCAGTATTCGTTCTTGTCGTAGCCCTCGATCAATGGCTGAAGATATGGGTCAAGACCCATTTCTATCTCGGCGAGGATTATGAGATCCTGCCCTGGTTTCAGCTTTTCTTTATCGAAAACAACGGTATGGCTTTCGGACTCGAGATGGGTTCAAAGCTCATACTGTCGGTTTTCCGCGTGATTGCCGTAGCGGCACTTATCTACTACATAGTGTGGTTGATACGCAAATGCCGTGTCCGCACCGGCTACCTCGTCTGCATAGCCCTCGTGGCGGCAGGAGCGGCAGGCAATATCATCGACTGCATATTCTACGGAGAGATCTTCGACAATCCCGCACCGCCACAGGTGGCCACTCTCTTTCCCGAGGGGGGCGGTTATGCCACATGGCTTCACGGACGTGTGGTCGATATGCTCTACTTCCCGCTCGTCAGCTTCGACTGGCCCGAGTGGCTCCCGGTCGTGGGCGGACAGCACTTCATCTTCTTCCAGCCCGTCTTCAACATAGCCGACGCAGCCATCTCGGTTGGCGTGATAATACTCTTCATTTTCTATTCACGCTATATCTCGGATCTACACTTCCAGACTCCGGCCTCAAAAGACGGCGCCACCCCACCGGACAATGACAATCAGTAGACTGATAGCCTTACTGGCGGTCGCCATTGCCCTGATTTCGTGCGACCGGACTCCCGACGGTGTCATCCCCCGGAAAGAGATGGCCTCGCTCATGGCCGACATACACACGGCCGAGAGCGTGGTTGACACCGAGCGCCGCGTGTTTGCCACCGACTCGATGCGACTGCTCCTCAAGCAGAGCGTGCTCGCACGCCATGGCTACACAGTGGCCGATCTGGACTCCTCCCTGTCCTACTATGGCCGCAATATCGACATTTATGCCAAGCTGTACGACGATGTTGTGGAGATTCTTGAAGACCGCATCGCCACAGCCGAGATCGAGGGTCTTGCAGATAATTCTTCGTCGCAGAACAATATGTCGTCGGACGGAGATATGTCGTTTGACGGCGACTCGGTCGATGTGTGGAGTCTTCCGCGCACACTTTTCTTCTCACGCACCTCGCCCGTGAGCGTACTGCCGTTCAGTCTGGCCTCCGACCGTTATTGGGAACACGGCGATGTCTATACCCTGAGGGGCAAACTGTCGGGAGCTACCGACGCTATAGCAGTGGCTCTTGCCGTGGAATATCTCGACGGATCGGTCGACCACCTCACAATGCGCTCGCTGGGCAACGGCTGGAAAGAAGCCACGATCCTGGTTGACTCGGCCAAGACAGCACGCAATGTCTATGGGGCGATATCCTATCCAGTGGCGGCATCAGGCCTCAGACCCGTGACTGTCTTCGATTCCATCACCCTCTACCGCAGCCGCCATAACCCGGCTCTCATGCGCGATCCGCGCACGAGATCGGTAACCCTGAAACAATAACCCGCCCACACTTCACAGATCACCGACCTTTGCAACGAATCTTTGCCCACGACATAATATTCGACGGACACCACTATCCATTTCATGTGGCGCAGCTTGCCGACGGCGAAACACTTCCCACCTTTTTTCCGTTTAATAAGGAGATACATTCCACTATTTATTATTCGGGAACAGTCGAAGTGTCGGTGAGGGATGGCCGCCTTGTTGCAGTCCGTCATGATTCCTCCGGTCGTGTTTCCGGCACGAAATATTAAAACTATGTCCGCACTCCCATCTTCAGTCAACGCCTACATACTCCGCGCGATGGCGGAGTACACTAACCTTCCGGCTCTCTCCAATCTTCATTCCGACCGCACTTATACCTTCGGCGACACCGCCCGCGAAGTGGGCCGACTCCACGACTTCTACCGCGCCCTCGGCATAGCCAAGGGTGACCATATAGCACTTTGCGCCCGCAACTCGGCAGAGTGGGCCATAGCCTTCCTTGCCACCGTGACCTACGGAGCCGTGGCAGTAAATATCCTTGCCGAATTTCAGGCAGATGACATAAGGGGACTCGTGCTCCACAGCGATTCGCGTCTGTTGCTGACCGACGAGCACACCGCCCACACCCTCGGCAACGAGAGGATCGCTGCCATAACCGCACCCGAGACCATGACCGGAATCGCCCTGCTCGGCTCTCTTAAACCGATAGGCACTCCCAAGCCAGTCATGGCAAAGGCCGTTGAAGCACTACCGTTGCTGACCGAAGAGACCGAGACTCCGCCGTCCGTAACATTCCTCCCCGAAGCGGCCACTCTCGAGCCATCGGATCCTGTCATCATCAACTACACCTCCGGCTCAACTGGCGACCCGAAAGGCGTAGTGCTCTCCGACCGTGCGCTCTGGAGCAACATACGCTATTCGATAGACGGCCTGACATTCCTGCATCCCGGCGACGAGACCCTCTGTATGCTTCCCCTCGCCCACATGTTCGGACTGCTTGTCGATCTGCTCCATCCTTTTGTCAAAGGCTGCCATATCCATTTCGTGACCCGCACACCATCACCTGCGGTGATCATGGACGCCTTTGCCACTGTCCGTCCCAAGCTGATCGTGTCGGTTCCTCTCGTGATCGAGAAGATCATCCGCAAGAAAGTATTCCCTCAACTCGAAAAAGAGCCGGTCAAGACTCTTATAAAGATCCCAGGAATACGGTCAATAATCTACCGCAAGCTCCACAACAAACTGATCGGAGCCTTCGGCGGACGACTCGAAGAACTCATCCTCGGCGGAGCCGCCGTCAGCGCCGACGTGGAGCAATTCCTTCGCAAGGTAAAATTCCCGTTTACCGTAGGCTATGGCATGACCGAATGCGGTCCGCTCATCGGATATGCCCCCTGGGACAAACAGAAAGCCGCCACTTGCGGACACATAGTTGACCGCATGGAGATCCGTGTAGATTCACCCGATCCGCAGAACACTGCCGGAACTCTCTGGGTGCGCGGCGACAACGTGATGAACGGCTACTACAAGAACGAGGCCGCCACCAAGGCCGTGATGGGCGACGACGGCTGGATGAATACCGGCGACACCGGCACAGTCGATGCCGACGGACTCATCTCTATCCGAGGCCG